>JAITVW010000092.1 GCA_031285605.1 Fusobacteriales bacterium
CGACGCCAGTGTTGCCACAATAAGCATAAAAAATTTCCCCAGCGGCCTACACGTGATGTATCTTTACTTTCCGGACACGCCTCGTACAACAGGAAATGAGTAGACTATGGACAAAGGGTTTCAAAAGGGCAAAATAAAGCTTCAATTTAAAGAAGTAGTGATTTGTTATGGTGAAGACTGATAGTAATAGCTCTCTGAATTCACAGATTAACTTAAACTGTAAAAATGCCTTTCAAGCACATATGAAAAGTAAAAAGAATGACAATATAAACAAGCATCTTATAGTTTACTTACAAAATATTAGGAGTCTAAAGAATAAGATAAGTGACCTTCTCATCTCGCTATCAGACAAAGAACCACAGGTCCTCTGCTTTACGGAACATCATCTAAAAGATTACGAGTTAAGTAATACATTCCCACTTTTAAGCTAGGGGATAAATACTGCAGAAGTATGTTAAAACAAGGTGTGTGTATCTATGTACATGAATCATTAAAATTCACAAATATAAATCTACAAAAATATTGCAATGAACAAGATAGAGAACTAGCAGCAATTCAAATCAAAAATCCAAAAGAAAAGATAGTTATTATATTTATCTACAGAGCTCCATCCAGGGATTTTGATACTTTTCTTCACAATTTAAAAATTATACTTAATTCATTTTTTACTCATGATACACAATTTATTATCTGTAAAGACATTAATATAAATTACTTTAGAACCTGGAGATAAAAAGACCAGTTAAATAAACTTCTAAGTACATACAATATGGTTGTTACTGTTACTTTTCCAACACGAAGAGGAAATACTTCTGCTACACTCATTGATAATTTTTTATTGATAATAGAAACCGTTACATCATTAACCCCTGCTCCAATGGACTCTCTGACCACAAAGGCCTAATTATGACATTAGACAACATAAACATACTACATGATGGTACAAAATATATACATACTAGAACATACAATAACGCAATACGCGATTTTCAACTGCAATTAAGCCATGAATACTGGGATAACGTATTCTGGAATAACTGTGTTAATGAGATATTTAACAATTTCCTAAATACTTTTTTACGATGTTAGTATGCAAATTTTACTACAGTAACAAGGAAAAGGAACCATAAATTTCAAAACTGGATAACAATAGGAATTAAAATATCGTGCAAGATAAAAAGAGAACTATCACTCTTATGTAGATACAGTAATGATCATAATTTAAAACTTTAATACAAAAGGTGCGGTAAAATACTTTCCAAAGTAATTATTCTTGCATAAAAATTCCACTATAATAAAATCATACAAAACTCTGAAAATAAGGTAGCAACCACATGGAAAATTATAAATTATGAAAAAGGAAAATCTGCAAATCGTAATGATGCAATACCTTTAAAGACAGATAATAACAATGTTACAGACCCTTCTACAATTGCAAACTTATTTAGCACTTACTTCCTGTCAATTACTGATTGTTAATATGGAAAAAACAAACATACTGGGGAAAAAAATGCCAAACCCAATAGGATACCTTGTAAATAACTTTCAACAATATTTTCCTACAATACACTGGCATTATGCATCCACCCAGGAATTTGAAAAGATAATTAAATCTCTAAAAAATAAAGATTCTAGTGGATATGATAAGATTTCTACAAGAATATTGAAATTAAGCGCACCATTCATCTTATCCCCACTAACTTACATCTGTAATAAAATCCTAGACGTGGGTATATACCCCAATAGACTAAAGTATGCTATTGTTAAACCAAGTTTTAAAAAGGGGGACGAGCAGGATATGTCTAATTACATCCCTGCTTACCTCCTTTTCAAAGATTGGCAAAAATGTTATATATGCCAGATTACAAACTCATATTACTGCAAATTCTATACTAAGTAATGATCAATATGGGTTTAGATCTCACTATTCAACTGAACAAGCTACATTTACATTATTAAATAATATCTTGGTTGCTATGAATTATAATCAAAAAGAAGGAGGCATTTTCTGTGATATTCGAAAGGCCTTTGATTGTGTGAACCACTCAATTTTGCTGGAAAAACTTGAATTTTATGGTATCAAGGGAAAATTTAAGACACTACTTTAATCCTACTAAACTGGTAGATACCAGGAAGTAATAGTCAATAGGAATACAAATGCCATGAATTCTTCGGAGTGGGAATTACTTAAAGCCGGAGTCCCCCAGGGTTTGGTTTTAGGGCCATTGTTATTTCTGACATATATAAATGATCTACCAAGCATAGTTGATAAACCGAATAGTACTGTCCTCTTTGCAGATGATACTAGCTTAATAATAACTGATACTAACACTCAAAAATTTAATACTACAATTAATCAACTTTTTTACAATGTAAGCAATTGGTTCAACAGCAATTTACTTACATTAAATTATAACAAAACACATTATGTAGAATACAGAACAAAAAACTACTATCAAATACAAACTAAGGTCCGATATGAAGGCAATATTACCCCCACTCATACTGCAACTAAATTTTTGGGTTTAATTATCAATGAGACCTTAACATGGAATCAACATATACATTTCATTGCAACTAAGTTATGTTCTGCGTGTTTTGCCCTAAGGAATCTCAAACACACTGTGCCATAAACTATGTTACGAATGCTATACTATGCCTATAT
>JAITVW010000108.1 GCA_031285605.1 Fusobacteriales bacterium
ATATATGCTTTCTTTGGCATTTTCCAAATCTTTTATTATACTGTCAAATGCCTCTCTGCCGTCAAAGTAAAAATCATAGGATGTATTTAGTGTGAGATATGTACTTCCGGTATTATAAAGAAGTTTCGCCACATCACTGTGATCCTCCATGCCTCTCATATATTTATCCGTTCTTTCAATGTTTTCCTTATAAGAACTGAATATATCCCTGGTATCATATTTACTGAGCTCGTTTTTAGCCAGTTCATTTGACAGGCTTACAAACATTTTATGCGGACTGTTTTCCATCTTATTTTTCAAAATCCTTCTTCTGCGCCAGTTTATGCCTAACACCATATAAAGAACTATCCCTATTATAGGTAAAAATAACACCGCAAAAATCCATGCCATTATAGAACCGGATTTTTTCCCTGAAGCCAGAATTCCTGTTACAAATACCAGCACCACTACTATATAAAGGTGTTCAAACCAGCTAAATATCTCCAATGAATTCGTCATTATTCCCCTCGCTATATTCTGTAAATAACAGAGTTATTTTAGTTCCTTTATTAACTTCACTTTCTACGGTAATTTCAGAATTATGTGCATCTGCTATTTTCTTTACTATTGCAAGACCAAGTCCGGTTCCTCCTGTATCTTTGGAGCGAGACTCATCCACTCTGTAAAATCTCTCAAAGATTTTGGCATGTTCCGATTTATCTATTCCTATTCCCATATCTGAAACAGAGATATGTGCTTTCCCTTCTTCCATATACGAATCTATTGTTATTGTAGTATTCGCGGGAGAATATTTTATTGCATTTTCTATTAGTGCCCTTATCGCCTGTTTTATCAACGATCTGTCAATTTCAAGAGTATAATCATCATTTTTGCCAAGCACTATATCATGATACGCGGAAAGAAGCTTACTGTCAAATGCTGTTTCTTTTATGAACTTTTTCATAGGTATTTTGGCAAGTGAAATACTCGGTCTTTCTTCTTCTCCTTTAGCAAGCAGCAGTAATTTCTGCACAAGATTTTTCATATTTTCCGTTTCATTGATTATTGCCTCTATTGATTCATCAAAGACTTCTTCATCCGAAAGTCTCCTTTTCTTTATTATCTCTGCATAACCTTTTATTATGGCAAGAGGGGTTCTTAATTCATGCGAAGCATCAGATACGAATTTTGACTGACTTTCAAATGACTTTTGTATTCTGTCGAGCATCTGATTCAGTATTTTAGTAAGTTCTTCCAGTTCATCCCCTGAATTTATCACTTCTATTCTTTTGCCAAGATCATCTGTAGATATGAGCTTCCCCGTCTGCATTACGTTATTAATTGGTCTTAATATGACTTTACTTATTTTTATGCTTATAAATACAGTAATCAGTATCCCCAAAACAGTAAAAAACAGGATCAGAACCCTCAGTCTGTCGAAGATTTTGTTTTCCTGACTTATGTTTTTCAGAATATATATATCAAACCTTATTCCTTTTATATCCTGTGATATATTTTTATATCTGTAAATTTCATTTCTTCCGAGACTTATTGTACTTACCTTATTTGATATTATTCCTTGTGAATGCGTCTCTATATTTTTCATGACAGAATCTGCCGTAAGGCTTGAATTTGAATTTGCAAAATCAATATTATAAAAACTGTTTATTGCTACTTCATTATTTATACTCACGATATAGAGCAGATTTTCATTTCCCGGATCAAACGGCTTCGGATATACCAGCTTTTTTCCGTCTATCTGTGTATTAAAATTCAGGGAAAGAGAGTCATACCTTTCCGAATATGATGAAATTCTGTCCAAAAATGTATGTATCTCCGTCTCCTTCTGTACCAGCTGCCGGTCTACGACACTCAGACTCTGTTTTTTCAAAAAATAAATCGTTAATAAGTTTGATAACAAAATTAAGATAAGAAACAGTCCGGCAAAACTGACTGTTATCCTATCTTCTAATTTTATTTTTAACATGTGTACCTCGCTTAAATATAATCTACACCAATATTTACACTGTTATTTTTATTTAAAAATAAATCCGAGACCTCTTACCGTCTGTATAAATTTTCTTTCATAAGGCTTGTCTATTTTATCTCTCAGATATTTTATGTACAAATCAAGAATGTTATCATTACCTATATATTCAAATCCCCATACATTCTCAAGAATTTTGTCCCTTGACAGAACTATCCCTTTATTTAGTACAAGATAATCCAAAAGCTCAAATTCCCTTTTTGATAAACTTATTAATGTTTCTCCCCTGAATACTTCATATGTAGAGTAGTTGATTTTCAAATCCTCATATACAAACTCTTCCTGATTATTTCTTTTTTTAGTACGTCTTATTAATGCTTTTATACGGGCGATCAATTCCTCATTTGAAAAAGGCTTTGTCATATAATCATCGGCACCGTAATCCAGTCCTACTACTTTATCACTTATTTCATCTTTTGCAGTTAACATTATGATAGGTACCTCTGAAAATTCTCTGATTCTTTTACATACCTCAATCCCGTTCATTTTAGGCAACATAAGATCCAAAATTATTAAGTCATAAGAATTATATTTTGCGCTGTTCAGCCCTTCTTTCCCGTCATAGGCAAAACTTACTTCAAATCCTTCAAACTTTAGTTCGATTTCTATAAGCCTTGATATTTTCGGATCATCTTCTATAATCAATATTTTCTCTTTCATTCCTATCACCTTTCTGTTTTTTATTCATTATACCATATTTTTTAAAAATATATAATAAAATGATTTCATTTTCTTTTATCATATGATTATTTTTTATAAATTTTTGGAACAGAGCGGTATGATACCCCTGTAAAAAATCTTTCCGTCTGTAAATTCCAGCTGTACCGGATAGACACCTACACCGTTTCGGCTTATTTCAATAAGCTTTTTGCTGAATTCCGGATCTGTTTCAAAATTCGGCATAAAATATTCTGACTTTCTGAAAATAAGTATCAGTATGGCAGCTTTATTTTCTCTGCTCAATTCTTCGAGCTCCCTCAGATGCTTTAGTCCTCTTTTCGTAGGAGCATCCGGAAACATTGCTGCTTTTCCCGCTGTAAGTGTACACCCTTTTACTTCCAGCCAGATTTTCTTGTCTCCTTTTTCCATATAAAAATCCAGTCTGCTGTCTTTATATTTAGCTTCTGGCTTAATATAATCATAAACTCCGAACACTGATACTGCAAAATTTTTCAGATAAGCTTCCGCTATATATCTGTGATATGCAGAATTCAACAGTACTGTTTCTCCGTTATTTTCTACTGCTATAAGATCCCATCCGGTTTTTCTTGCAGGATTTGAAGCTCTTTTTACATATACTTCGGCTCCCGGAATAAGAAGCTCCTTAAGTCTTCCCGGATCATGAACATGTACTAATTCTATATTCCCGTTAATTTCTGCTTCTGCAAGATATCTGTTTGGCCTGCTTATAAACTTTCCTGTTTCATCATGTTTTATTTCCAGTAAAATTTCTTTCATTTTCCATCTTCCTTTAATTAATAAATTTTTGTCTCAAAAAATCTCCCTTTTTTAAGTACTTGTATACCTAAAAAAGGGAGTCTTTCCTGAACCGCTGCAGTATTATTAATGATTCAGCCTATTTCAAATAATTTTTCAAATCCTTTTTTTGCCGCTTCTATAAATTTAATAAGTTCATCGTAACTGAAAGTAGCCTCTTCGCCTGTCCCCTGAATTTCTACAAATTCATTTTTACTGTTCATTACTATATTCATATCTACTTCTGCCAAAGAATCTTCTGAATATTCAAGATCAAGAAGTATTTCACCATTTACTTTTCCTACGCTTATTGCCGCCACCTTGGCTGTAACAGGATTTTCAGAAAGCAGACCGCTGTTTATAAGATGTTCCACAGCTGTTTCAAGAGCAAGATAACCGCCTGTTATAGAAGCTGTTCTTGTTCCTCCGTCAGCCTGAATAACATCACAGTCCACTATGACAGTTCTCTCTCCGAGTTTTTTCAAATCGACTGCCGATCTCAGCGATCTCCCTATCAGTCTCTGTATTTCCATTGTTCTTCCTGTAGGTTTTCCTTTATTTACTTCTCTTTGCGTTCTTACATTTGTCGCTCGCGGGATCATACTGTATTCAGCAGTTACCCATCCGCTTCCGCTTCCTTTCAAAAACGGCGGAACCTTTTCTTCCACAGTTGCATTACATATTACTTTTGTATTGCCGAACTCTATTAATACAGATCCCTCCGGATGCATTATAAAATTTTTTGTTATTTTTATTTCTCTTAGTTCATCATTTTTTCTGTTGTTATTTCTCAAAACACTTCTCCTTAAAATTAGTCTTTATATAACGGAAATTTTCCGGTAAGCTCCGTTACATCATTTTTTACTTCTTTTATTATATTTTCATTATTTATATTATTAAGTACTCTTAGTATCAGATCTCCTATTATTTCCATTTCTGCTTCTTTCATGCCTCTTGTGGTAACAGCCGGAGTTCCCAGTCTTATTCCGCTTGTTACAAACGGCTTTTCAGGATCATTTGGTATTGCATTTTTATTACATGTTATACCTGCTTTTTCCAGTATTTTCTCTGCCAGCTTTCCTGTTACTTTCTTACTCTGAAGGTCTACCAGCATCAGATGATTGTCAGTTCCTCCGCTTACTATTCTAAGACCTCCGTTTTCAAGCGTTTTTGCCAGTGTTTTTGCATTTTTCACTACCTGTGCCTGATATTTGGCAAAAGACGGGTCAAGCGCTTCTTTAAATGCTACTGCTTTTGCAGCAATTATATGCATCAAAGGTCCTCCCTGAATTCCCGGAAATATATTTTTATCTATTTTGGAAGCTATTTCTTCATCATTTGTCATTATTATCCCGCCACGCGGTCCACGCAGTGTTTTATGTGTAGTGGAAGTTACAATGTGTGCTTCTTTCATTGGACTTGGATGCTGTCCTCCGGCTATAAGCCCGGCTATATGCGCTATGTCTGCCATTAGATATGCACCGATTTCATCTGCTATTTCCCTGAATTTTTTAAAGTCTATTATTCTTGAATATGCACTTGCACCTGCTACTATCATTTTTGGCTTATGCTCATGTGCAAGAGTTCTTACCTGCTCATAATCTATAAGCTCCGTATCTGATTCCAGACCATAGTTTACTGATTTATAATTTTTCCCTGAAAAATTCACCTTATATCCATGTGTCAAATGTCCTCCTGCGTCGAGTCCCATACCAAGTATAGTATCCCCCGGATTCAGCAGTGCCACATACACTCCCATATTTGCCTGTGATCCGGAATGCGCCTGTACATTCACATATTTTGCATTAAACAGTTTTTTTAATCTTTCTACAGCCAGATCTTCTACTACATCGACATTGGAACATCCTCCGTAGTATCTTCTGTGCGGATAGCCTTCTGCATACTTATTCGTCATAACAGAACCGGCAGCTTCCATCACAGCCTTTGAAACAAAATTTTCCGATGCAATAAGCTCTATTCCTTCTTCCTGTCTTTTCTCTTCTTCCATTATTGCATTATAAACTTCCAAATCCTCTTCTTTTATAAATGACATTTAGTCCTCCTATGTGTTTGTCTGAATTTATACTTAAAATACTACCTTTTGATACCGATACTTTTATGCCTGCCCATATTTTTTCCTCATGTAAACATAATAATAAAGCACAATGCCTTATTATTTTTTGAATATAAAACGGATAAAATTCCGGTTTACACATAAATTAAAACTATTATATCATTTTTTCCTTTATTTTTAAACTTGATTTTCTATATAAAAGCTTTAATTGTATATATAATTACTGCAAAGCTTCTTTAT
>JAITVW010000136.1 GCA_031285605.1 Fusobacteriales bacterium
CCTCCTGATGTGTTTCTTATATTAAAAGTCCGAGTCCTGCAAAGACCATAGAACCTAATATTGCTCCTCCTGCTATCGGCTTGTCTATTTTATAAAACAGAGCTGCTCCGATTATTGAACCTAATCCCGCAGGCACGTTATACTGTACTGCCGATAGTATAATAAGCGGGCCGAGGAATCTTCCCGTCGCATTCCCTGCACCCATCATTATCCCTGTTCCAGCCGTCGAAACATTTTCCGGCATAAGCTTCCTTATACCTATGATTATATATCCTATAACTATTCCTATTGCTCCCCCGATTATGAGACTTAATGCAAAGCTGTTCAGAGTTTTTCCATAGCCGGCCGATAATAAAACCGCAGGAATTCCTATTCCTACTCCCGTCATCAATGATCCTCCGATATCTAACAGACCTACCAGAGGCCCTTCCAATATTCTTGCAAGCAGAAACCCGAATGCAAATCCTGCCGCCGCTGCATAATCACCTGTTTGCAGACCCTGGTCCAGCAGCTGTATTATGAATATTTCATTTAAAGCACCTGTTCCATGCTTAATGTACATATGAGTTCCCCCGACCATAGCCGCACAGGCTAATGCTACCAGTATGGGGAAAGTTTTATCACTTAACCAGAATTTTTCTCTTGTTGATTTCATTTTTTCCTCCTTAAATCTAAACTTTTAGAATCCAAGTTTTGCAAAGAATCCTCTTGCATATGCTATTACCAAAAATAGTATTACTACTACAGATATCATTATTTTTACTGATTTAGTAACTCCTTTTTCCTCGATTGACTGACCAATTAAGATACCAAGTACTAATCCCGGAAGTGAATTACCCATTACCATATGTCCTAATCCTCCTAAAATAGTAGACCACATACCTGTCAGCTTCCCTGCATCCATTGCTGCAAGCCAGAAAATGATAGGCATGACAGGATTTATCATAAGATTCGACGCCGGCGTAAGTATTTCCTTTGCTACCTTTGCCAGTTCTATCGGTACGAAAGCTGCCATTGTATTCAGCATTACCACTACTATTGCTCCTATGATACCGCCTGCTATTCCCATTTTATACGGATCATACATTGTTTCTTCCACTTTTTTATTTTTAAATAAAAGACCTGCCGCTGCAAAGTTCGGAACTATTCTGTGAAATACATCCTGTGTAAGTGCTCCTGCTCCTATTGATGACGCTGCCGAGTTAAATAAAAAACCTAACCCAAATGAAAAGTGTGAAATGGGGTCTCCCTGACAGGCATTTAATTCCCCAAGTGTTCTAAAAGCTCCCATCGACTGATGTGTAGGTGTATGAAACATCCTTGCAGCTCCTGCAGTAAGTCCAAATCCGCCAAGGAAGCCGACAACCAATGACTTTAGCAAAATTATTAACATAAAACCTCCTATATTTTTATATATTTTACACTAACCACTATTTTAAGCTCTATTTCTATTTCCTGTTTTTTTCTCGGCATAAAAAACCACAAAAAAGTTTCTGTATACTCTTCTGTTTTTTTACTTATCTCGTATACATTCACAGGTTCGAGCTTTATTACAATTCCTTCAATATCCGAAGTAACAGTTTTTTTCAAAATAGTAAATATTTTTCCTATTACTTCTTCCTCATTTTTGCCCTTCGCTTTAATAGTATAATCTTTCTCTTCATGGTACATTATTTCATTCATCTGATTCTCCTTATACACACTTTAATGCAGTTTATCCGGAATATTTTTCTTTATATGTCTCTACTATTCTTCTGCCCAGTTCTTCCACATCAAGAAAACCAAAACCTAATACCGTATAACCTTCTTTTATTGCTGTTACTCCGGCATCTACAGATCTTAAATGATGTTTTGCCTTATAGCCGTATTTTGTCTGTGCCATTATAGCTCCTGCTCCACCGCTTCCGCAAAATGAAATTCCTATATCTGCATTATTTTCCTTCATTACATCACCAAGTTTGGTATCAGCTCCCATGCCTTTTATTACTATTGCTTTTCCTCCTGCTTCTTCCACACCCTTGGCTACCTTGTCTCCCTGCCCGAGACGATGTCCTATTACTACTACAATTTCTTTTTCCATTATTTTCCTCCTGTTTTTTATTGATTTTGAAATTCCAGTGCAAGCTGTATCTGAATTGCTGCCAGTATTATTTCCAAATCATCTGCTTCTGTTCCGTATTTTTCCGACAGCATTTTTATAATCTTTGAGGATATTCCGTAAGCCTCTTTGCTGACTTCTTCCTCAAATCCCGAATTAGTAACATTTAGTTTTTCTTTTGCTTCGAGTCTTTGACAAAAACTGACAATATGAGAATAAAATACCAGCTTGAATTCATAAGTAAATATTACATTATTTTCTTCCAGTATTTTTTCTACTTCTACAGCACTTTCAGTGTACTTGGAAAAATCCGCTTCCGGCAGTTCCAAATGCTGTCTCACATCTTCCAGAAAATTTTTTTCCATTATTTTCCTCCTCTCAAAATGTTTTATACTCATTATATTTTAAGATAAAAATCTTTTCACTATATAAGTTACCACAAAATACACGAATGTCAAATTTTATATATTCGTCGCTAATTTTTCATTTTTCTTTGATTTTTTTCTTTTTTTATGTTATATATAAAAGTGTTTTTATGTGTTAACGAAAAAATAAATTATATAAATTCGTAAAAAAATCATATTTTTTATATAATTTTGATGAAATTAGGTGAAAAAATGAAAAAAAATAGTAAAAAAAACCAGTTTTTTTTTCAAGAATACGATATTTTTATTGATTTTCATAAAAAAATTAATAAGCGGGAGAAATTTTTCCTTGAATTTTTAATAGAAAAAATAAAAAATAATTTTGAAAATCCCAATGAAAAAACTCTTATTTTTGAGATTGAGATACTTTTTAAAGTACTCAATATCAGCAAAAAAGAGGAATTTGAAAGGTTTATGAACAGTTTTTCAGAAAAGAGAATAATCTACAAATGTAAAAAATTCAATCTTCTTACATTTGAAGGTTCCCTGTATCCTGTATCTTCCTTTGAATTCAATGATGAAAAATTTTATATTGATATTTCCGAAAAATTTCACAGCATCTTTTCTGCCAAAGAAAATAATTTTAAAGAACTTTACTTTGATATTCTGCTTCAGTTCGACAGTATGATTGTAAAAAAACTTTTTTTGTTTCTTATTAATAATAAAAGTATAAATGACACACTTGAAGTTTCCGAGGAATATCTTAAAGAATATCTTGAACTGTCCAATACCTATGATCGTTTTTATGATTTTGAAAAAAATGTTCTGAAAAAGTCTATTACACAGATTGAAAAATATACTCCTCTAAAAATAAAATATGAAAAGATAAAGAATAAATCCTATTTGAACAGTAAAATAGTGGGGATAAAATTTTACATCATTGATAACATAAGAAGTAATTTAAGCAGGCAAACCAATGAATTGCTGAAAGGATACGAAGATTTATTTGTAAAGTATAATAAGATATGGGACTATACACTAAGTGTGCTGTCCAAAAAGGGATACGAATATGTAAAAAAGAATATAAGCTACACTATTTTACATAGAAAAGACCATATGGACCGATACATTGTAGAGGCTCTCAAATATAACCATTACGACAACAGACTGAAAAACAGAGTGGCAAAATTCAGCGAAACCCATAAGCTGGTCTTCCATGAGGAAAAATATTATACTTCACTTGCAGATCTTCATACAGAATTTTTTAAGATCATCGCTAACCTGAATTTATTTTATCTAACACAGGTAGATACTTTTTACAGAGAGCTTTATAAATTGAAAAAATATAACGAACTGGAATATATAGATAATCAAATTGCCGTATTTATAGAATATAACGGGGAATATCAAAGCCGAATGTTCGTTTTTGAAAAATAGACCAAAGTAAAATTCTACTTATATCCCGGATTTTTTTATTCAGCTTATTATACTTATAAATATGCTTTTTCAATTTTCACTGCTTGTTTTTCATTGACTTTTGTAAATTTTCAAGGTATCCTTATATAAATAGTTTGGAGTTGTTACTCTTTTTAGAGGCAAAATCTAAAATTTATCAAGTTTCTTTGGTATTTTTTTGATTTTGTCTTTTTTAGTATAAAGATAATCTGTAAACTGACATAGCAGCAACACTTAAAAATTTATTACTTTAGAAAGGGTGAGATTTTATAATGAAAAAAAGATTTTTTGGAATTTTGGGAGTTTTCTTTTTGTTTCTGACTGTGGGTATTACATCGTATTCTGCTGCCAAGGACAATGAAGTTGTTTTGTATATTGTGAGACATGGGAAAACTATGCTTAATACTACTGACAGAGTACAGGGATGGTCTGATGCGGTTCTGACTTCTTCCGGAATAGAAGTAGCAGAATATCTCGGAGCCGGGTTAAAAGAGAAAAAGATTAAATTTAACGCTGCTTACAGCAGTGACAGCGGGCGAAGCATACAGACAGCCGATATTGTATTGAAAAAAACCGGACAAAAGTCTCTTTCGTTAAAAACTGACTGGCGTTTAAGAGAATTCAATTTCGGGACTTATGAAGGAGATCTTAATCATACAATGTGGACCGACATAGCTAAAAGTCAGGGAAAGACACTGGAAGAATGGCAGGCAGCGGGAGTTTCTCCAAAAGACTTTGCAAACAGCGTCGCAGCATTGGATAAAGGGCGTGATCCTAATGGTGTTAACTGGCCGGCTGAGGATTATGAAACTATCACAAAAAGACTCAAAGCCGGGATTGATGAAATTGCAAAGGAAGCTGCCGGAAAAGGCGGGGGCAACGTTTTGATTGTTTCACACGGTTTGAGTATAACAGCTCTTGTAAATACTCTTGACCCTAAGCTTAATGTACCTGCCGGACTTAAAAATGCCAGTGTTACCAAAGTTATTTATAAAAATGGAAAATATGAAATTAAAGAAGTCGGAGACATGAGTTTCGTGGAACTGGGGCAGAAGCTCAGCGGGAAATAATTATATTATCGGTTTGTTTATAAATAAAAAATATCTGTATGAAAATTATTCAAAACTAGTCTGTGAACAAAAGTCTGTAAACAAAAAAAGCTTTCTATGGTAAATTTAAAATATCATAGGAGGCGATTTTTATGTTCGGAAGAAATAATGGGGAGAAATCAAGAAAAAGAAACGTAATATCAGAATTAACAGAGCTGTATAATATAAAATCAGCAGAAGATATACAGGACGCTCTGAAAGATTTATTAGGGGAAACAATAGAAGACATGCCTGCCGGTGAGTTAAAAGATAAATCCATCAAGTCCAGAAATACACTAAAATATGTATCAGATAAGGATAAGAAAGAAATATCCAAAGATTTGAAAACAATCTATCATGCACCATCAGAAAGTCTCAGATTACTGTATTTTTTATGATATTTTTTTACATATTGTGATACTTATCTGGGAGTGCGCGAAATTCTCTGTAAATTAAGCTTTCTATAATAAATGATTTAACACATGTACTATTTTTTACTCTGCTATAATATACCTCTTAAATGACAGCATGTCAAGGGAA
>JAITVW010000180.1 GCA_031285605.1 Fusobacteriales bacterium
TTTATTATTCCATATATAATCTTTTGTCAGCTGTTCTATTTCTAAGGCATTCTTACTGTCTGGGTCTTTCATAAACTCTGCCATCTGTGGATTTTTTTCTATATAATACTGCCCATATCTCTCTGTTCTCGCTTCTTCATATCTTAAATTATCCCTGCCTGCCGAATCTATTATATCCAGTATTCCATGTCCTGCTTTTCTTGTATCTTCTGCTAACTGCTGTCTTGTCGTTGTATTCAGTAAATCTGTATGTAAATTTGTATCTATTTGTTCTGTCACTTCATCTTTTGTCACTACCTGTGATTTTGATATATCTGTATTTATCCCAAGTTCCTCAAGATTCAGCTTTTTCCCAGCTTCCGTTACTTCCGTATTTACAAACGTTGCATTACTGTCCTGTTCCTTATCATGGCTTCCATACTGCACTCCTGTCTGTCCTATCGGTGCCTTGTTATTAAAGCCTATTCCTCCTACATTAACACCTGCATTTTCTCCTCTGTTATAATCCTCTAGGTTAGAAACTATCACTTTATCAGCTTCTATGCTTAATTTCTTGTCTGCATTCAGGCTTCCTATTATAGAACCTACATTTGTCAGGGTTTCTCCTACTTTTACAGTGCCTTCGTTATTGGCTGTTATATTCGTCTTATTATTTATCCATTTACTTTAAATATATTTTCAAGAATTATCATATTCTTCTTTAAATTTAAACATTTCAATTAATTTTTTTCCTAATTCCTCCGTTTCAATTTTCTCTCCAAACTCATATTGTCCTTTCACTTTGTCTGGAAACGGACTGAATCCTGCTCCATCTTTTATATTTAACTTTAAAGAATATATATTTTTCATATATTCAAATGTTACTAAATTATATTTTTTAGAAAAGGCCGCCCATGTTTTTTCCTCGCTCGCTAACTCCCATATAGCTTTATTTTTATTCAATTTTAAAATTTGAGATTCTAAAGTTAACTTTAGAGCATATTCTATTAGACAACCTATCTCATTGTATCTAGAATTACAATTAATAATGAATCCAAAATCTTGAGTCTTTATTAATCCATTTTCTGCATATCCTGTTGGGAGTATTATTATTTTTTCTTCTTCCTTTTTTTTATAAATTGATACTTCATTAAATATATTCACCATATTCTCCTTTTATTTTAAAATTATAAATTCTACTACCACTCCATTATCTTGTCCATATTTAACAATATTATTTATAGCATTAATTTGTGTTTGATTTAATGGTATATCATTTATTACAAATTCCACTTTCTTAGTTTCTATCATAGAATTATTTAATGTAAATTCTTTAAGTCTATAAGATTCAAAATCTACAACATCATTTATAGCTTTTTTCATATTTCCTTCAAGCGAACTACCTGTTTGATAACTTTTAGCATTTAAATTAATACTTTTAGTACTTGTAGCTGTTTTTGTTGTTGCGTCATACTTATCATATGTTTTAAACGTTCTTCCCAAGTTATTATCTAAAAGATCGTCTATTTCCAGTCCTGTTGTCGTCGTTCCGTCTATTTTTATGCCCGATTCCACTACCTTAGGCTTTATTCCCAATTCTTTTTCTATTTGGGTCTGTGTTTGTACCTCTTTTATTATCTTAGGAATTTCATCATCACTAACTGAATATTTTGTATAGCTATCATCTTTAGGAATAGTATCACTCCCTGATACACTCGAACTTCCATATTTATTCCTTATATCCTGAACTGTCTGTTGCGAAGCTCCCCCTTCTATCCTTCCTACTTCCATTCCTTTAGCACTATCCGCTTTTTCTACTTCACCAAGCATTTTATTTTTATCTACTACTAATACTCCGTCCTTATAGCTTAAGGCTGATTCTACTAATGATTTTCCTGTATAATATTCGTTATAAGTCATTTTGCTGTAAACAATAGCATTCATTGCCTGCTGATTCTGCTCTAATTCTTTTTCCAGTTTCTTTTTTTCTTCCGATGTTTTGGCATTACTCAATTTTGTCCCTAATTCATTATTTATAGCCGACAGTCTAGCCAGCTCTGCTTTTTCTTCCGGCGACTTTGAATAATAATATTCATCAAAATTATTATATTTTATTTCTTTGCCTGTTTCATCTCTTACTATTATTACTGTATTTGCCGGCAATCCGTTAACTTCTGTTTCTTTTTTTAAATCCGATATTCCTTGATTATTTTTTCTGTTTATGTAATCATTATATCCCTGCTGGTCCTTTTTCGTCTGCTCTGTATAACTATACTGCTTTTTTAATTCTTCATCTTTTTTCTTTAATTCCGCTAATTCCTTTTCTTTTGTTTTACTATTCTTATTACTATTGGCGATTTGTTCTCTTTTAGATTCCACAGTATTTCTTTTTAAGTTTACTTCTATTACACCTATTTTTTCTGTCCAATAAGCCACACAAGCCATGCTTCCGCATTTGTCTCTCTCTTTTTCTGCTCTTCCCAGTCCTTGATCATCAAACTGTAATCTTTCTACATCATATCCTTGATACTGGTTATCCAGCTTATCTTTGCCGCTTAGCAACGAATTTATATTTTCTTCACTGCTAAGCCATTTATTTATATCAAAATCTTTGCTTTGCCCTGTGTCTCCCAGTATTTCACTTAGTCTGTCTCCTGCTGAATCTGAATCTTTCTCATTATGCCCTTCTCTTCCTCTTCTGTTATCATCCACATGATTTGTTTCATGTCCATATATTGACGCTACACTCTCTCCCAGAGCTATTTGTGATATATCTAATATAAATACGTCTTTTTTCCCTCTTTTCTTCTTTGTTCTACACTATCAAGACTTTTCTGTACTATTTTTCATACTAATACTATCCTCATTTATATCAATAAATAATTTGCTATTTCTCTTAAGACAGAAATATATTTCTTCCATAATTTTTTCATTATATTTCATTTTTTGCTTCCAATATAAGAAATTTAAATTAATCAATTTCCATTCTACAAAAACTGTTCCACTAAAGTCCATAGGATTATAACTCATCAAACTTTTTAATGTATCAATTTGATTATTTATGCCCTCTTCTTTAAATCCACTTATCCCTGTTGGTTTAATCCCTATATATTGATTCCCATAGTATGCTTCAATAATTGTTATTTTATTTTTCATTTTTTTATTGAATTCTTGTAATTCTTCAGCTGGAATCCAATATTCGAGATGTTCTTTACCTCCTACGCAATGTACCTCATGACTTTCAATATAATTATCGTCTATATCAAATTCTGTTATAAATCCTACAAATCCTGAATTAAAATCTTTCTGATTCCATTTTTCAGCTATTTGTCTTGCATAACAGACATTCAACACTGGATAAAATATTGGTTGTTCTGAAAATCTAACAGGAAACTCTTTTCCAGCTTTTTCTAATATCTTTTCCATTTCATATAATCCTACTGGTCTATATAATTTCATTTTATACTCCTATTTTACAGATTTCATTACTTTATTTAAATAATCAATTTCACTGCTAAATGCTGGCCCAATATTATCTAAATTTGACCCTGGATAATAGAAATTATCTAGTGCTGATTTTGGTACTGTTATTTCAATGACTTTGGGATTATTTCCAAAATCCATAATATCCATCCATTTTTGGGCATCATTACGATTAGTAGCCATCCACTTTGTCTCCATAGATCCTCGTCCTACTGAAAATTTACCAGTTGACATAAGATCATTATACTCAGCTTCACTCATTACTCTATATAATTTTACATTTTCTTGTACATCAACTTGTAATTGAATAGTTTTATATTGAATAGTTTTGTTTGTTGTTCCTTGCTTGTCAATATTAACATTTTTAGAAATTTCATCATCACTAACTGAATATTTTATATAGCTATCATCTTTAGGAATAGTATCACTTCCTGATATACTCGAACTTCCATATTTATTCCTTATATCCTGAACTGTCTGTTGCGAAGCTCCTCCTTCTATCCTTCCTACTTCCATTCCTTTAGCGCTATCCGCCTTTTCTACTTCACCAAGCATTTTATTTTTATCTACTACTAATACGCCGTCCTTATAACTCAAGGCTGATTCTACCAATGATTTTCCTGTATAATATTCATTATAAGTCATTTTACTATAAACAATAGCATTCATTGCCAGCTGATTTTGTTCCAGTTCTTTTTCCAGTTTCTTTTTTTCTTCTGATGTTTTGGCATTGCTCAATTTTGTCCCTAATTCATTATTTATAGCCGACAGTCTCGACAGCTCTGCTTGTTCTTCCGGGGACTTTGAGTAATAATACTCATCAAAATTATTATATTTTATTTCTTTGCCTGTTTCATCCCTTACTATTATTACTGTATTTGCTGGTAGTCCGTTAACTTCTGTTTCTTTTTTTAAATCTAATATTCCTTGATTATTTTTTCTGTTTATATAATCATTATATCCCTGCTGGTCTTTTTTCGTCTGCTCTGTATAACTATACTGCTTTTTTAATTC
>JAITVW010000283.1 GCA_031285605.1 Fusobacteriales bacterium
TGAAATAAGTTTTACTTTACACTTCTAAATTAATTAAAACAAAGTTTAAATATAATTTTTAATTTCCTTAGAAAATAAAGCTCGTAAGTAATATTTTATGAAATCGATTATTTGTATGACAATAAAATTATCTTTATATTATATCAATATATTTTTCATATTAAATAATATGAAAGGATAAATAAAGTTGATTGACAGATTGTATTGTTTTTAGTATTATTTAAATGGGAAATAATGAAAGAGTATAAATTAATTTTGAAGTATTGTTTGAATATTAAAAAATAAAATTTTGTGAAAGGAGATTAAAAATAGATATATAATTATAAAATACTTTAAGGAGGAAATGTGAAAAAAAATAAAAAATTGTTAGTATTATTTTTGGCTATTAACTCAATTTTGACATCTTATGCCGATACAGCAGGTGGAACAGGTCTGTCCGGCAGTAAATATGAAAGAATGTATAATAATATAGAAAAAGGAAATTCTACACAGAAAAACTATCAGGTTATAGAAGATATTCTGAAAAAGAAAAATAAAGAATTAAAGGATTTATATCTACAGGGGGATTATGTAGTAAAGCCGGAATATTTGGAATGGCAGGTATTTTTTACAGGATTTTATGCAGAACATGAAAAAGGCGATAATACAATGGAAAATGCTGATTATTATACTTCAGCAAGAACACAGAGCGGGAAATTAACAGTAAATTCAAGAATATATAATGAGCTTCTGCTTGCAGGACTGACTTCAAGCCAGGTAGAGGCACTTTTTAATGGTGACAGGAATGTAATAAATTCTCTGACTGATGAGCAGAAGAATATTTTTTATAGTACAAGTAATCTTTCCGGTACTTTTAAATCGTTTCACCAGAAAGAAGATCCTAATAATATAAAACTGGGGGCTTCGATTCCAATGAAAGAGGTGTTGGATTTTTCACTTGATCCTCAGATAAGAATAGTGGAAAAAGCAATAAATCCGATAACAGTAAATCTTCCGAATACAAGAGTAGAAAAAATAATGATAACAGATTTCAGAGGAATATCAGCACCAACACCGCAGCCACCTACGATTAGTATTACTGTAAATCCTTCTGTTACTATTAATTCACCTGTTATAAACTTTAATTTTAGTGCAGGACATAATGCGGGGGCGCCGATGAATCTAAGCGGAGGTGCAATAAACCATGATACATCTAATGGCAAGATAGTTTCAATGAATTATAACCGTACTTTTCCAATAACAGATACTTTTCATATTGTGAACAGTCCCGGTGGAAAAATGTTTTTTGCTCAGGGAACTAATATAGAATTTACAAATTCAAATCCAAGTCCGGCAAGTTCATATGGGAGATTTTTTGCAGAAAACAGAGGTGCTGCTACATTACTTGCAAATTATGGAAATATAACAATATCAGCGGCATCATCAGATGCATTTATATTTGGTGATACTGTGGATTCAGTTCTAACCGGAGTAGTGCCGTTCAGTACATCTGTATATAATGGGGGAACAATGATACTGAATGCTGCTTCTCATAATGGACAGGCGGGTATTCCGGGTGGTGTTGCCATGGCATATCTTTCCAGAGGTGATGATACCTATATCGGTACCGGTGCGAAGCAGAGATATTTGGTAAATGGAATAAATGGTGTCATGAATATAAATGGCTGGGGAAATTATGGAATATTAATGAATCAGGTAGACAGCGAGCCTACTTCACATGAAACAGGAGTAACAGAAGCGAATATAAATTTACTTATAAATAAAGGTAAAGTAAATATAAACGTAAATGGAAGACCGGGCGGATATACTGAGGGAAATGTAGGTATAGCTGCTTTTGCAGATAATACACTGGCTTATGGAAATGATAATTCGTTTGTTTTAAATGATAATGAAGGAACAATAACTTCAAATAGTGGAAATAACATTCTTTTAAGACATAAAGGAACAGGTGAGGTTTGGAATAAGGGAGTAATGCTGATTAATTCGGGAAATACAATAGGGATTGACAGGGAAAACTGGCTTTATGCGGCATCTTCTAATCCCGGAAGTCTGGCATTGGGAGTTAATGACGGTGCAATAATTGTAACTGAAAATGCAGAAAATGTAAAAGCAGTATCTGGTACAAGCGATACAAAAAAACATAACAATACTCAAAATACTGATAAAAAAATAATCATAAAAAATGGAGACGGCGTAACAGGCGGTGTTGATTACGATAAAGATAATGCGGCATTTTCTTCTATTATTAAGGATATAAGTAAAGGCAGTGCAGGAAAAGGTGGAAGCGTAACCGGAGATATAACTGGAATGGCGTCTACTGCACCGGGGATGTCGGCAGGAACAACAACTTTGGATAATGATCCTAATATTGATAGTATAATTGAAAACAAAACAACGACTTTCAGCATGACAATAGCTGGGAAAACATATAATTATTCCACACAGGACGGTGTTATATTTTTAGGAGGAAAGAATTCAGCCGGACTAGCTTCTGATGTAAGAAATACAGGCTCTTATAATCCTCAATTAGATCTGGTTACTGTAAGAAATGACATAGACGGAAAAATATTCATTTATTCTACAGGAAACAGTGCAAGTCAGTATACTATAGGGATAAATGGTCTATATTCAACAGTAGAAAATAAAGGCGGAATATTTCTGGGACTTACGGCACAAAGCGGTCCAATAGCAGCACTGGCTTCAGCTGTAGCAGCTGAAGGTGCAGTTACTACACCCGGTAATTATAACTATATAGGTATTTACGGAAAAGGAAGCAATATCTCTAATACCGGATTTATAACTGATAAAGCTTCTGATGCTTTAAACTATTCTCAAAAGGCAATAGGAATCTATGCCGAAAATGCTAAAGTGAACGGGGTATTAGCAGGGAAAGTAGAAAACAGCGGAAATATAACTCTTGGAATCGGAGGAAGTGCAGTTATAACTAAGGGATTAAGTGCAACTGAAAAGATAGGGCTGACAAGTACAGGGGAGATTAGTGTAGCTGGAAAAAGTCCGGTAGGGCTTGTGAATTATCAAGGAATCGGATTTACACTTGAAAATACTGATGCCGAAATCTCAAATAAAATAAATCTTTCCGGAGAAAATACGATTGGAATCTATGGGAAAAACAGTACTATTTAGGCAGGTTCATTGGAAATTGACGGAAACAATATCGGGAAAAGTATTGGAATAGTGGGAGATACTGCAGTACTGGAAGTAAAAAACGGAGTAAAAATAAATCTTCTTAACGGAGAAAATAATATAGGTATTTACGGAAAAAATATTACTTATACAGACAGCATAACAGGAACACAGCCGGACTATCTGACAGTTAATCTTGGTAACAGCGGTATAGGAGCTTATTTAACAGATCTTATATCCAATACAACATTAAAAATAAATACTATTAATACAGGAAATACAACTACTACACAGCTCGCAGGAGGAATTTATGCCATGTCTTCGGCAGGAAGTATAAATATGACCGGCGGATCAATAAAAGTAGGAACTTCTCTTCAGAACGGAGGAGGATTTGGAATATACATTTCGGGAGGAGCCGGAACCAACGGTGTCATAAATCTAGGAACAAATACAGTAACTGTAAATCAGAGATCAGGATTAGGAATTTATGCAAATAATATAACGAATATAACAATAGGAGATATAACTGCAGGAAATACAGGGGTATTCCAAAATAATACTTCGGCAGCAGGGACACTAAAAACTGGGAAGATAATACTTACAGGCAGTGAGGATAATATGATAGGTGTTTATACTTCCGGAAATACTACAAATGTAGAAATTAACGGACTTGAACTGACAGGTCT
>JAITVW010000300.1 GCA_031285605.1 Fusobacteriales bacterium
CTTCTTGATTCATTACTTATTTTATCATAATAATCAGTTTTTAGTATAAAATATTTTATATAATTTTATTATAAAATAATTTACGGAGTTTTGTTATAAAACATCATAGATTTTCAGAAAACAGACAGAATTTCAGCTGATGTGTAATTGCAAAAACAGCTTAGAAATGTTATAATTAAAGACAAACGAAAAATGGGAGAATTTTATAGTGAATATAACTTTATATAGAAAATACAGACCTCAAAATTTTGAGGAAATTGCCGGGCAGGGACATATAGTCAAGGCAATAAGAAATTCTTTAAAAGAAAATAAATTATCTCATGCTTATCTTTTCAACGGACCGAGAGGAGTGGGAAAGACTACGATAGCCAGATTAATAGCAAAAGGGGTTAACTGTCTGACTAACGGTATTTCCGACCATCCGTGCGGTATATGTGATAACTGCCGTGAGATAACAGCGGGGATTTCTATGGATATGGTAGAAATAGATGCTGCTTCAAACAGAGGAATAGACGAGATAAGAGAGCTGAAGGAAAAAATAAACTATCAGCCTGTAAACGGCAATAAAAAGGTTTATATAATAGATGAAGTTCATATGCTTACAAAAGAAGCATTTAATGCTCTTTTGAAGACTCTGGAAGAACCACCTTCACATGTTATATTTATTCTTGCTACTACTGAAGTGGATAAAATACCCGATACTGTAATATCGAGATGTCAAAGATACGATTTTCTTCCATTAAATATGAATGATATTATAGAAATGCTGAAAATGGTTGCCGAAAAAGAAAATATAAAAATAGATGAGGAAAGCTTAAAGCTTATTTACAGAAAATCCGAAGGAAGTGCCAGAGACAGTTTTTCAATTTTTGAACAGGTAGCATCTAATTTTTCCGGTGAAGAAATAGATATAGAAAAGACCCGGACAGCTTTGGGAGTGATTCCGGAGAAGCTTCTGAACGAATTTCTGACAGTGTTGTCTGATGGAGATAAAACCGACGGGATAGACTTTGTGGATAAGTTATGGGAAGATGGTATTCTAATAGAAAATTTTCTAAAGGATTTTTCATATTTTTTGAAGGAGAATTTAAAAAGAGAGGACTCTATCGGGATAGACAGAACTTTATCATTAATAAGCGTAATTTATTTTGTTTTGGGGGAATTCAGATATGAAGAGGATAAAAGACTGCTTGGCTATGTTCTTATAAATGAAATATTCAAACAAGAGGTACCTGTTGTTATTACAGAAGTAAGGCAGGAATATAAAACAGCAGAATCAGTTCCGAAAAGTACTAAGGATACATCATCCGGAAATACTCAGATACAGAAAACCGCTCCAAGTGCTTCTGTGGAACTTTCCGATATTAATATAAATATTATAGAAAAAAAATGGACTTTATTTAAGGGAGAACTAAAAAAAGAGAGTATCATGCTGTCTGCATTCCTTACAGATACCACTCCTGTGGAGCTGGAAGGGAATAATCTGATGCTGGGTCTTCCGGGATGGCAGTCTTTTCACCGTGAAAAAATAGAAGATAAAGATAATAAGCTTAAAATAGAAAAAATATTAAAAAAAATATATGGTGCAAAATTAATCATAAATACAAAATTAATCGGAGAACAGCCGAAGAATGAATCAGACGAATTCATTAATAAAGTCATAGACTTTTTTGACGCTGAAATAATTGAAAAAAAATAAGACGGGAGTGAATGGTATGAAAGTAAAAGTGATACTAAAAGAGAATATCAAGGGCGTAGGAAAAAAAGATGAAATAATAGAGGTTAAGGACGGTTATGCCAATAACTTTTTATTTGCACAGAATAAGGCAGTTCCTGCTACAGAGGAAAATATAAAAAAGCTTCAAAATAAAGCTGAAAAAAATAAGAAAGACCATGCTAAAGAGGTAAAAAAAGCAGAGGAAATAAAAGAAAAAATTAATAATAAAGAAATTATTCTTGCAGTAAAAGCAGGAGAAAACGGAAAGGTTTTTGGATCAATAGGATCAAAGGAAATAGTAGATGAAGTAAAAAAAGTTTTTGGACTGACTATAGATAAGAAAAAAATAGATGGTGAAAATTCAAGAATGAAAGAATTAGGCGTTCATGATGTAGAAGTAAAACTGCATAACGAAGTAAAGGCCATATTAAAAGTGAAATTAATAAATAAGGAGTAAATATGGATCAGAATGCAGTAAAAACCCCATATAATATAGAGGCAGAAGAGGCGCTTCTGGGCTCAATATTTATAAAGCCGGATGTTCTTTCGGAAATTATAGAGCTTGTTACAGAAGATGATTTTTATAAAAATAACTATAAAATTATTTTTATGGAAATGAAGGAAATATACAGAAGTTCAGCAGTAATAGATTCGTTACTGCTGATAAATTCTTTAAACAGAAAAGGCGTTCTGGAAGATATAGGCGGAGAACAGCTTATATATGACCTTACAGAGGCAGTTCCTACTGCTGCCAATGCAAAGATGTACGCACAAATAATCAGAGACAATGCAGTGCAGAGAAAGCTGATAGATACAGGAAGCAAAATAGTGGAAATGGCTTATAAAGGATATGATGACGTACAGACAATGCTTGATAAATCTGAAAGCATGATTTTTAAAATAGCAGAATTCAAGCAGAAAAAAGACGTAATAACATTAAAGGAACTGGCAAATCTGGAATTGGAAAGAATGGAGAAAATGCCTAAAGGATCAGGAATAACAGGTATTAGTTCCGGATTCACGGACTTTGATTCTATGACAAGCGGATTTCACGGTTCTGACCTTCTTATACTTGCGGCAAGACCTGCTATGGGAAAAACCGCTTTTGCCCTAAATCTGGCACTGAATATAGCAAGACAAAATAAATCAGTGTTGGTTTTTAGTCTGGAGATGTCAAATGTGCAGCTCTATCAGAGACTTCTTGCAATGGAAACAAGAATACCGCTTACTAAAATAAGAGAAGCAAGACTGTCGGAAACAGAATGGGCTGCATTGGCAAACGGAGTTGGAAAGCTTGCAGATCTTCCGTTTTATATTTCAGATGCACCGGGAATAAATGTTCTTGAGATAAAAGCCATAGCACGCAGGCTGAGAGCTGAGGGGAAACTGGATGCTATTGTAATAGATTATCTTCAGCTTATTACAGGTACTGACGGAGGAAGAAGGAGCAGGGAACAGGAAATATCAGAGATATCAAGATCATTAAAAATAATAGCCAAGGAGCTTGATATTCCTGTAATAACACTTTCACAGCTGTCAAGAGCACCGGAATTAAGAGCAGATAAAAGACCAATGTTATCGGATTTGAGAGAATCCGGAGCCATAGAACAGGATGCTGATATAGTTTTATTTTTATACAGAGATGAATATTATAATGAACAGAACAGGGGAGAAGGCGGAGAAAGTACCCTGAATCCGGAACCGGCAGTGGTAAATAATATACCTGTAACTGAGGTAATTATAGGCAAGCAGAGAAACGGACCGGTAGGAACCGTGAAAATAGGATTTCTGAAAGAACAGCAAAGATTTGTAAATATAACTTTCAGGACAGATTAATAACTTATAGCTATACTTAATTATACGAAAAAGTCTTTCGCTATTTAAATTAAGCCGTGGGACAGTGCATAAGATTAATTAGGAGGAAAAATGAACACAAGAAAAATCGAATTATTAGCACCTGCAGGTAACCTTGAAAAACTACAGTCTGCATTTCATTTTGGAGCAGATGCTTGTTATATAGGCGGAAATGCTTTTAATTTAAGAGGGATGTCAGCAAATTTTAAGAATCCTGAACTGGAAGAAGCAGTGAAATTTGCACATAATATAAATAAAAAAATCTATATAACTTTAAATATATTTGCACATAATAAAGAGATAGACCATCTTCCGGAATTTATAAAATTTCTGGACGGCGCAGATGTAGATGGAGTAATAGTAGCAGATTTAGGAGTTTTTCAGCTGGTAAGGGAAACAGCACCTGCTCTTGATGTGCATGTAAGTACACAGGCTAATAATACAAACTGGAGAAGTGTAAAACTCTGGAAAGATTTAGGAGCTAAAAGAGTAATACTTGCTCGTGAAATGTCTCTTGATGAAATAAAGGAAATAAGGGAAAAAGTTCATGACATTCAGCTGGAAGTTTTTATTCACGGGGC
>JAITVW010000011.1 GCA_031285605.1 Fusobacteriales bacterium
CAGATTTAGGAAATCAGCAAGTAAGAGACCAGTTTGTAGAGGATATATTAAAAACAGGGTCATTAGTACCTAAAATAGTAGAGGGAATAAAAGAAGGTCAAAATAATGATGGTCAGTCAGCGTCAGGTCAGATAGCGAATAATCTGATAGAAAATAAGGATGATCTTCATACATTTGTAACAGACAGGGAAAATAAGCAGAGAGAAAAAAATGAGGAGTTATTGGATAAAAACAACGGGGAACTATCAAAAGAGCTGTTAGATGAGACCACAAAATATATAAAAGAAACACTGGACAGTGCAGGAAAAGGGGATTATACGGTTATTTATTCAAAGGGCGGAGAAGACCCTGCAATGTCAATAAATGACAGTGAGAAGATAATAATTGTAAATGTAGATAAGACAGATTTTACAGATACAGAGGCTATAAGGAATAATGCACAGCATGAAAGTGTGCATAACAGATATACTGGTATTAAGCCTATATTTTAGACATATTTTTCTTGGTTGTTCCATTTATATGAGGATAATGTCATTAATTTGATATTATCCTTTTTTCTTTAGTACCATTTTAAATCCTTTAAAATTACAGTTAGTCTTAAACTGAGAAAGACAGTAAAAATAGTCAAATATTTGAAAAACAGTGATATTTATGATATAATACACAGTAATGAAATTTATTTTTTAGAGGAGAAAATATGGATATTTTTGAAATCAAAAAAGAGATTGAAGGGTTTACTGAAAGTATAAACGAAATTAGGGGGCATCTTTGATCTGGAAAACTTAAAAGCAAAAATAAATGAACTGGAAAAACAGACACTTAGGGAGAATTTCTGGGATGATCAGCAGGAAAGTCAGAAAGTTATAAAAGATTTGAATATCCTGAAAAAAGACAGGGATGAATTTAATAAATTAAGTACACTTTTAGAAGATTCAGGTGTTTTACTGGAATTTGTGGAAAACGGGGAAACTGAATTTCAGGGAGAGCTTAGGGAAAAAGTCGAAAATCTGGAGAATGAAGTGGAAAACTTTAAGATAAAACTGCTTTTGGACGAGAAGTACGACAGTTGTAATGCGATGTTGACAATAAATGCGGGTGCAGGAGGAACGGAGGCCTGTGATTGGGCAGAAATGCTCTACAGAATGTATGGCAGATGGGCAGCAATACATGGCTTTAGTGTATCGGTACTGGACTCACTTGCCGGTGATGAAGCCGGGATAAAAAGTGTAACTCTTAGTATTGCCGGTGAATATGTATACGGCTATCTGAAAGGAGAAAAAGGAGTTCACAGACTTGTAAGAATTTCACCTTTTGATGCCAATAAAAAGAGACATACATCATTTGCGGCAATAAATGTACTTCCGGAACTGGAAGATGGCGTAGAGCTGAATATCAAACCTGATGATCTGAAAATAGATACATACAGATCCAGCGGAGCAGGTGGACAGCATGTAAATACTACAGATTCGGCTGTGAGAATTACACATATACCCACTAACACAGTAGTAACATGTCAGAAGGAAAGATCACAGCTGAAAAACAGGGAAACTGCCATGAAAATACTGAAATCGAAACTGTTGGAGCTAGAAATGCAGAAAAGAGAAAACGAAATTTCGGAGATCCAGGGGCAGCAGTCTAAAATAGAATGGGGAAGCCAGATAAGGTCATATGTATTCCAGCCTTATAAAATGGTGAAGGACCACAGGACAAAAGCCGAGGAAGGCAATGTAGACAAAGTAATGGATGGAAGTATAGATAATTTTATAAATGAATATCTGAAATGGTACAAGAATACAGACTAATAAATAGGAGGAAAAATGGAAGGTAAAATAGTAAGGGTAAGAATAGCACCTTCTCCAACTGGAGATCCGCATGTAGGAACTGCGTATATAGGGCTTTTTAACTATGCATTTGCCAAAAAAAATAACGGGAATTTCTTATTAAGAATAGAGGATACAGACAGAACAAGATTTTCAGCGGATTCTGAACAGCAGATTTTTGACGCTATGCACTGGCTGGGTCTTAATTATGATGAGGGACCGGATGTAGGAGGGGCAAAAGGGCCGTACAGACAATCTGAAAGATTTCATATATATAAAGAGTATGCAGAAAAGCTTGTGGAAAAGGGAGAAGCATATTACTGTTTCTGTACTCCTGAGAGACTTTCCAAACTTAGAGAAAGGCAAATAGCTATGAAACAGGCACCGGGATATGACAGACACTGCAGAAATCTTACAGATGAGGAAGTAAAGCAGAAGCTTGCCGAAGGAGTATCTTATGTAATCAGGCTGAAAATGCCTTATGAAGGTGATACTGTTGTTCATGATGAATTAAGAGGGGATATAGTTTTTGAAAACAGCAAAATTGATGATCAGGTATTATTAAAGTCAGACGGATTTCCGACTTATCACCTTGCTAATATAGTGGATGATTATTTAATGGAAATAACACATGTAATCAGAGCTGAGGAATGGATAGCTTCCACGCCTAAGCATATACAGCTGTATAAAGCTTTTGGATGGGAAGAGCCAAAGTGGTATCATATGCCTCTTTTGAGAAATGCGGATAAGTCCAAGATATCAAAAAGAAAGAATCCTGTTTCTTTGAACTACTATGTAGAAGAAGGATATTTGAAAGAGGGTCTTTTGAACTTTCTTGCTCTTATGGGCTGGAGCTTTGGAGGGGATAAAGAAATATTCAGTCTTGAAGAAATGATAGAAAATTTTTCTTTTGACAGAATCTCGCTTGGAGGACCGGTTTTCGATCTGATAAAGCTGGGATGGGTAAATAACCAGCATATGAAACTTAAAGATCTGAAAGAACTTACAAAACTTGCTCTGCCTTATTTTGTGAAAGCCGGGTATTATGAAAATGCAGATTTAAGTGATGAAGAATTTACAAAACTTATGAGAATAGTGGAAATAGGAAGAGAGTCGGCACAGACATTAAAGGAGCTTCCTGAAAAATCAGTTATTTACTATGAAGATGATTTTGAACTTCCGAATTCTGAAGAAGCTGAAAATAAAAAAGAAAGAAAATCTATTGAAAAGCTTCGTTCATCAATAGAAACAGAAATTGGTAAAAAGGCAATAGATTTATTTGTAAATAAGATCAGCACATTAAATGAAAATATCAGCGAAGAAGAAGCTGTGAAAATATTAAATGAATTGCAGGAAGAGCTTGGTGAAGGACCTGCCGCAGTTCTTATGCCGATAAGAGCAGTACTTACAGGAAAAGCAAGAGGTGCAGATTTATATACCGTAATTGGAATTATCGGGAAAGAAAGAACACTGGGAAGAGTGAAGAAAACTAAAGAAAAATATAATTTATAAATTATTCTGTATGATTGGTTGTGCAGACAGTAAATTATGGTTTGGACTTTTGAAAAAGACTGGGTATATTTTCCGGTCTTTTATTTTTCACAGAAGATACTACATAATTTACATATACTGAAAAATATTAAAAGTAACAGCCTTTCTCAGATTAAGGAAATCATTATTTTTATCGGGTTCGTCCTGCTGTAATCTTGCGGCAAAAAGATAGACATTGTCTTTGAGCCTGTGAGAAAAAGTCTGTAAATAAAAAAAGCTTTCTATGGTAAAATTAAAATATCATAGGAGGCGATTTTTATGTCCAGAAGAAATAATGGAGAGA
>JAITVW010000012.1 GCA_031285605.1 Fusobacteriales bacterium
TACCGTCTAAATCTGCTTTAATTACACCAATTCTGCTCCTTATTGAACTATCTTCTAAAATATTGTTATTATCATTTAATTCATCTAATTCCTTTACAAATCCGTTCCAATCTCTACTATTATTGTTGTTATCTTTATCTTTTCTATTTTTTTTACATTTAATTAAAGTAAATAAAATTTCTGCATTTTTTTCTAATATATTATTATACACCTTTGGTGATTTTAATATTTCTATACAATTATTTAATTTATTTTCATTATCTAAATTTTTGTCATTTTCAATCCAAGTATATAATAGAAATATTAACCCATTACTACTCTGATAAAAATATTCAAATATTTCCTTACATTTTTGCTCTATAATATCTGATTCTAAATCTGTACCAAAAATATACTTTCCTGATGTTTTAACTAATATCATTTCCTGTTTTATTTCAGGAAATTTTTCTTCTATTATATTATAAAAATTATTTGAAATTTCATAAGAAGAACTTAATATCATTTTCTGTCTCAATTCCTCTTTTTCTGAATCATTATTTTGGGAATTAATAGCACTAAATAAAAAATTCTGTATTTTATCAACATGAAATCCCACTATATTTTTGGTATCAATATTTTCAGCCAACATATTTTTTTCCTTTTTTATTATTTTTTTCTCTCGCCCATCATTCAAACATGAATCCGTTATCTTCATCTCTAATAATTTATTTATTTCGTTATTCAATACATTCTTTTCTTTATTTTTTTGCATATTTTTATATACGTCTAAATCTTCAATTATTTTTTTAGCTCCCTGACTAGTCTTACCATCATAATTCAATTTATAAAATATTTGGTATAAACTGGGAAGCGTCTCTGAATAATAAATATCTCCATCTTTATTTAAAGCAATATGAATAAAATTTTCTATTTCATCCAGGTTATTTCTTCCATAAACTGCTATTATTGGTACAGGTTTAAATTTTTTCCCATCCTCATCAGTAATGTTTTCTGATTTATGTTTTAATTCTTTTATACTTTCCGACCAATTTATTAGTTCATCTTCAAAATTTTCTGAATTATTATTACACTTTACTACCATAGAAACTGCTTCTAAATAAATCAAATTTCCATATATATTTTTTTCATGTTTTTTGTTATATATTATAAATTCTATATTTTCTGATGTATTTCCATCATAATCAATAATTTTAGTATCCTTTAAAATTTCATATTCATTAGATTTATCAGAAATTTTCTCCTTTAAATACTTTTCACACTCTTCTTTTATTTTTGTCATTCTTCTTTCTCCTTATTTTCATTAAACATCTCAACATATTCTTGATGAGAAAAAAGCATAGGATTATTAATCAACATTATATATTGATTCAATTGAAATAATAATGTTAAAAGGCTTGAATTATAGACCTTAAACTTTTTAATTTCTATATTCAATTTATTTAGTTCATCTTTTTTTTCAACAGATGGAGTCACAAATTCTGCTATTTTTCTTAAATTATTATATTTGTTATAGATACTTAATTTGTTATCTTTACTTTTATATAATTTCTTAATACTCTTACCACATTGATATTTTTCTCCTGTTTCCTCTGAATGAGCACATATTATCATACTACTTGTTGATTTTCTATTCAAAAAAACCATCATTTTTTCAGAATTATCATGAAAAGTCCCACATATTATTTTCAATGGTTTTGTTTTTCTCTTATTCTCAAGTACAGTATTTGTAGCTGACCCCGCAACTCCACTTCTTCCCGTTGTTAATACATCTATAGATTTTTCCCAATCTGTTATTTTGCTTTCTGAAAAAGTACTACTTTTACATTGAACAGCTGCCATCACAGCTTCAATAGGTATAAATTTAATATTTTTATTTTTTAACACATATGGTGTATATTGTTCATCAAATATCACTAAATCAGTTTCTTGAGAAACACAACCTTTCGAGTCTATCAAAAAAGCTCCTTGCTCAATAGTAAACTTTTTTGGAATAATACTTTTAAATAATTCTTTCCATACTTTTTCTCTAAAAGTCCCAGCAGTTAACTGATGATTATTAACAGTTATAAATAATTCTTCTACAATTGATTTTTCCATTTTATCATAATTTTTTTTTATTTCTTCTATTATATTCAATACAATTCCCTCCATCTTTAAAAAAACCTATCCGTCTTAAACCCCTCATCCTTCCCGAGAAAGACCTTCTGCAGCCACCTTTCGTTTCTGGACTTAAAAACAATAAGCGAATCCTCATCTTTCCTGATAAACTTCTTTACCTCCAGCTCCATTTTCATGAACTTAGCTTCGGTAATCTCCCCTTCAAAAACCGAATTCTGAATATGGCTGAGATACTTCTTGCATATCTTAAATACATTCCTCTGAACCTTTGCCCCTTTCTCATCCATCTTTATATCATAAACCAATATAATATACATTCTTCACCACCATATTCTAAAGCCTTCATACTCCTGCTCCCCGATCAAATGCTTTATCAGCTTGTAACACTCCAGCTTTATCAGATGCCTGTAAGAAACATCCCTGCCTAACCCTTTATGCTTAATAGTCTTATCAAGTCTCGCATCATACTCCCTTAAGATAACCTGTTTATATTTCTCTTTCAGATAAGTAAAATTAGACTCTTTTTCAAAAGATCCCTCATTTATCTGATTTTTATTGAGAAGGGAAAATATAAGCCGGTCACATACCAGTGGTTTAAATACTTCTGCTATATCCAGACATAAAGAAAATCTCCTCGTAGAAGGCTCGTGAAGATAACTGACAGTGGGATTCAGCTGTGTTTCATAAATCTGTGACAAAACTGTTGTATACATCAAAGAATTTATAAATGAAATCAATGAATTAATCATATTATCAGGAGGTCTTTTCACTCTTGTGTGAAAGTCTATTTCCTGATTAACAATATCATTCCAGCTCCTGTAATAAGCCTTTCTTATATTCCCCTCGATTCCCATGATTTCTTTTACATTATCCTGCTTTTCTATCAAATTTTTTAATTTTTCTATTTCACTCATTGTCTCTTCCAGATTCTTTCCCCGATTGTTATAATACCGCAGTTTTCTGTAAATATTATCAGAAGCACAATGGATAAATTCTTTTGCTAAAAAATTTCTTTTCTCAGGTTCATCATAATGTTTTACCTGATTTACCAAAAGATATCCGGAAACATTTGTTTCTTTGGGATAATAGGAACCGTTATAAAAACCATAATAGTTAAATACATGAAGCGTAATTTTATTCTGCCCCAGAAAATTAAGAAGCTTCGTATTCAGGTTTACCTCTCCAAAAAGATATATCTCCTTCGTTATTTCTATTTTTATATCTTTTTTCTGTCCATCAGCTGTTTCAGCTACTATTCTGTTATCTTTCCTTTTCAAATCACAGTTTTTGAAAATATAATATCTTTCACTCATAATTCTCCTTATATACGACAAAATTCATAATACGCACAATTTTTGCAGATCTTTATGTCCGGTTTTTCGGGAACAGCAGGACTATCAATTATTTGATATATCTCTTCCTTGATTTTTTCAAGATATTCCGTATCTTTTTCCGAAAGAATTATCTCTTCCCGTACTCTCAGCTTCGGGTAATCAATTATCCCTTTTTCTATTTCTATCCCTTTATCCAGCAGATACTTCATATAATACTTTACCTGCCAGATGAAAGCCTCCTCTATGCTTTTGCTTTTTTTTACCTCATGAAGAATTTTCCAGTCTTCCATAAAATCAATATTTATAGTTTCGTCCAATTGTATATGTTTTCTCTTTTTCCCGTAAGACGATTCATCTATCAGTCTTCCCATCTCCACAAGCTCACTCTGATTTTCAAAATTCAAATTCCTGTTAAAGTACCATAATTTTGCTTTACATACAAAGTAATAGTAAATCATTAATCCTGATATTCTTTTCAAAAAATACTATCCTCCTGTCCGGCTTCCCGGTCTTTTCCCGCATTTTTCAGAAACTCCGCCCCTATTTCTTCTGAATAATTACATTTTAAAATAAAAAATTTCTCATATTTTCCTATTGATTTTTCTGTTTTCCCTCGATTTTTTTCTATATACTGATAATTCACATTCACCAGATAATCATACAATTTTGTTTTTAGTCTTGCTTTTTCTTTTTTCAAATTTTTTCTTTCATTAGAAGTGAGTTCCTTATTATAAGGCTGATTTAAAAAATCCAGTATTTCTTCTATTTCATTCTTATTTTCCTGATATACACTTTCGGGTATAATATTAGCAGAATGGATATTTCTGAACTCTTTCAATACTTCTTCTCTTTTCATTTCATTATCAAGTTTCATTTTCACAAACTCCATACTCTTTTGAAATATTTTAAAGTAATCTGTATCAAGAAGATTTTCCATTGTATAAATATTCTTTATCATGTCGACCTTGGTTTGTTCACTAATGACTCCGTCAAGTGTTCTGAGGGCATTTTTGGATAACATAAATATATCCGGATCAATCACGCTGTTTTTCCCTACTCCGGAGCATTTTCCTTCTCCTCCGTCAAAAACATAACAGTTATATTCCTTATCCAGCTCTCTGTTCCTGTAACATCTTCCCATTCTTTGAAATAATCCGTTCAAATCGGAAAGTTCTGTCAGAAGTACGTCAAAATCAATATCCAGTGAAGCCTCTACAATCTGAGTTCCTATCCATATTCCTGTCTCGTCCGATTCTCTTTCTCCCATAGCGAGTATTCTTTCTTCCTTACCGGCCCTGTCTTTTTTCAAAAATCTGGAATGAAGTAAATTCAAATCATTACGGTTTCCTCCCAGAACTTCAGCCAGTCCCTTATATATCTTTTGTGCTTGTTTTACAGTATTGCACACGACCAGAACCTTATTATTATCGTATAACTCAAGTATTCTTTCTGTATTTATCTCTTCATGCAAAACTTTTATACTGTGTCGTATTCTTTTATTATCTACAAATGTCTTTGGCTCAGCAAATGGAATATTTTCCTTTTTCATTAAATCCAAAACTATACTTGGAAGCGTAGCTGTTAAAACAGCAAATTTTCCGCCTACTTTAGTAATATATGAAAGGCCGTTTATCAGATAAGCAAGCAGATCCGGCGAATACATCTGTATCTCATCTATCACTACTTTTGAATATGCCAGTGTTGCCAGCTTTGGTTCAAAACCTCTGTATCTGAAAACAAAGTCAAAAATCTGATCCAAAGTACACACTGTAAGCGGAAGAGACATTTGCTTTGTTCTGTTATAATATTCGTCAATATCGGCTTCCAGAGATTCTTTATCGGATTTCTCCAGATATTTACTGTATGTATCACCGTGTAAAAGTGCTACACGTTTATCAATTTCCGATTCTACAATATTTTCGGTTATTCTTTTATAAATAGCATTTATTGCTGTTCTGAGAGGCAATGTAAAAAATCCCTTATTATCTCCTATCCAGAGAAGTCCGGCTTCGGTTTTTCCCATTCCTGTCTGTGCTATTGCTATTATATTCTCATCTCTGTTTTCTTCCATATATTTTTGCAGTTCATTCCACTCTGCCTTTGGATTTTTCTTTTTTAATTCTGTCATAAATTTTTCAAGACCGTCCGACAAAAAATCATTTTTATTTTCTACGTCTATTCCCGCACTTGCCGCATAATCTATCCTGTTAAGCATGCCTTTTAATATTACATATTGAAAAAAAGCATCTTCGCCATACTTATCCCTTCTCACTATTTCACAGTTAAAATATTTTTCACTGATCTTTCTTACTTCAAGATTTTCAATTTTATCATATGAAAAATTAACAGCCTCTTTCTCTAATTTCTTTATTTCCTCAGTTAATTCTTCATCTTCATATCTGAATTCCCTGTCATGATGATACGCTACAGTCGTTGCCATAATCTTTATATCTAACTTAGAATATCCTACCTCTTTTAATTTTTTTGCATTAAAAAAAGACAAACTTAATATCCCATGTGGAATTTCAGTATTATCATATTTTCTGTTAATAATTTTATTCTGAAATTTTAAGTTCATCTTTCCTAAATCATGATACAGACAAACCAAGTATAACATATCCCAATTTATATTTAAACCGGGATATATTTTTTTCAGCAGTCTGTAATTCACCAATAAATTATCCGTATGTTCCTGTATAGTTTCGGCAGGACTTGATTTAGCCCAGTATTTCTTCATTCTTTTCCCCATCTCCTAAATTGCAAAAATTAAATTATTATCTGTATCCAATGTAACAATTTCATCTTCTACTGCCTGTACTCCCGAAGAAAATAACACATCTACCTTTTTCCATTTCCTAAAAATTTTTGGTGCCTTTTTTGTTCCATAATTTATTAACTCATAATTTTTGGCAAGTTTGTATCTTGTCCCTTTATTTATCACTTCATGTCTTCCGGCTATTACTACAGATTCATCCTCTATATATTTCAAAGGTATATAGGCTGTCCAGTCTTTAGTCAAAAGTCCCGTATCTTCTGAAAGCTCTTTTTCAATAACTTCCACTTCTTTTACTTCCTCTATCACAGCAATATCTTCTCTTCTTCCAAGTGAAGGATATTCCACGGGAGACAGAAAAGAATTTTTTATATGTTCCAGTAAATTCTGGTCTTCCGGTATTATATGTATTATCAAATCCACATCCACCAGAAGCTCTGCTGTTGATATTCCTCTTGAAATTGATAGCCACTCTTTTTTACTTTCTTCAAATTCCAGTTCACTTTTATACTGAACCTCTTTTCCTAATTCTTCATACTTATATATTCCAGGAAAAACAATGCTTTTATTTTCATGAGTTCCTCTTGAAACTTTTAAAATTTCTAAATTTTCACTCCCACAAATATCGCATTTATTACTTTTTTTCTCATTTAAAG
>JAITVW010000087.1 GCA_031285605.1 Fusobacteriales bacterium
TGGATATCATCAAGTATCAGATTCTTTATTTCTTCACGTTCTTCGATTTTTTCAAGTGCTTTCAATATATGATTGAATTTATCTAAGTAAACAATATTTCCGTCTGGGTTTTCTTTTGTGCAAGGAGTATACATTTTTTTAGAACCGCGAAAAGGTAATCTTTTATTTAAAACTTGAATTATAAAAGTCTCTTCTGGGTTTAAATTTCTTATTGATGTACTTTTTCCTGTTCCGCTGTCTCCTAAGATCATATTTAAATCAGCCATTTTATTTTCCTTTCTTTTGACTTATTTCAATTTTCGTGATATATATTAATCATTGTTTAGATCAAGATAGAAGTTTAAACCCCTTTTTACTTCTATCTTTTTTTATTTTTCCGCAAGATCACAGATCAATTCTTTATTATCTCTTATCCACTTACTAAATTCTTTTTCTTTTTTTCTTTTTTTAAAATATTGCTTTATTTTCTTTACCATGAGAAAGCCTCCTTTCTAAGTTGATTGTTATAATACTTGTTAAAACGCTTTACACGTTCGCTGTTTAACTTTCTTAGTTGTCTTTGATGTTTTACTTGTCTTAAAAACTTGAATAGCTTAAAAACCATTTTATTCACTCTCCAATCTAAAAAATTTCTTTATTATTCCTGGGTGAACTTTCTCCCCTGTTTCTTTGATGTGTTCAATGTCTTTTTTTTCATCTTCTCCATTAGCTATACCTATATAAAATTTATCCTCGGTAGTTCTCGCTATTCCGATAATGTCACCTCTTTCAAATTTGTTTTATAATTAATATCGTAATCCCATTTAATTCCGTCCCAGTCTTTTAAGTCGCAGAAGCTTTTTATTTTTAAAGCTTCTTGTATTTCTTCTTCTGTGTCTTCTTCGTATTCTTCTTTTATCAGCTTGTATTCGTTATCTAATATCATTCCTTGTATAAGTTCTCTTATCATTTTTAACAGCTCCTTTTTTACACCATTTTGATGTAATAAATAAATAAATTTTTTTATTTACAAATACATTTTACATCTATATGCTGTATAAGTCAAGTTTTTTTTTGAATAAATTTGATAAATGCATTATAATATAGAAAATTAGGAGGAAAAATGAAAAGGACTAATGGAGAAATTTTGAGAGATTTAAGGAAAAAAAATAATTTTACAATGGGAGATTTAGGAAAGAGAATAAAAAAATCAACGTCTTTTATTAATGAAATGGAAAAAAATAGAAGACCTATACCAGATGAAATATTAGAAGAAATCATAAAAATATTGAATCCTTCAAAAAAAGACATTCAAGAATTAAGAGAAAATATAATAGAAAAGAGCTTGCCTGAAATCTTAAGAAAAGATTTCAAAAATGAAAGTTTTCAAAATATAACAAATAAAGAAAAGTCTTTTAAACATAAAGTTTATATATTTGATACTAGCAAAAATGGTGTGATTGACATCACAAATTATAAGGAGGAATTCTTCATGCTAGAGGCAAATATAAAGACTGGAAGTTTAATTGTAAAGATCACAGGAAAAGAATTAGAACCTTTATTTTATACAGGTGACAAATTATTATTTGAATTTGAAAAATTTGAAAATTGGACTATTTTGAATAAGAAATTAGTTGCTTTTAAGTATAAAGAAGATTACATGATAAGAAAAATTAAGTTTTACAATAAGAAACCCTATTTCGTGGCTTTAGAAGATGAAGTTTATGATGATATAGATATTTTAGAACATGAAATAGAAATCGAATATGTGGGTCAGTTAAATAGATTATTGGAACGTGATATGAGCAACATAATTTTCGAATAATACAAAAAAAATGGTTGTCAATGGGATAGTTGGCGGGAATAAAGGAGAAGGAAAAAATATGAAAAAACTTTTTTTTATAATTGGAATAATAAGTTTTATATTGTTAGCGATTGGATCATTAGTAACAGCAGGAGGAGGAAAAAAGTTATCAGAAGAAAAAAGCAAAAATATGCAAGTATTATATGAGGAATCATATAATCTAATTAATGTGGGAAAACTTAAAGAGGCACAAAAAAAAATAGGGATAATATTAAATTCAGATCCCAAAAATCCTAATCTTGATTGGGCTTATGATTTATATGATTATTTAACTATGGTTATCGAAGATGTTAATGAATTTCCTGTTCAAGCAGCTAGATTATCTGATGATGAATTGAAGAAAGCCAAAAATGGCAAATTATTTAAAAGATATACACAATTTGAACAATTAAATGAACCACTTAACAAAAAGATAAATATTTATGTAAAAAAGAATTACAATACGCTCATAAAAAATAAACAAGAATCAGAAAAATACGAAAAAAAATTATTGCTAGAACGCGAAAAAACGGAACAAATAAGGAGATTTGTAAATAATAGTAGTGATGATTCTTTCAAACCTTTGGTTGAATATATAAAACTTAATATGAATGATCCTAAAAGCTATGAGCATGTAAAGACATTTTATAATACTACAGATGATAAAATAGTGGTTATTGAAACAACTTTTAGAGGTAAAAATAAATTAGGTACTTTAGTTATAAATAAATGTACTGCTAGAGCTAGAATAGATACAGGACAACTTTTAGAAGTGAAATGTAATTAAAATAAGAGACGCCTTTTGGCGTCTTTTTTAAAATTTTCCTTGACTTTTACATCAAATAGGTGTATATTTAAAATAAAAAAATTTTTGTTTTTTTATTACATCTTTTTGATGTAAAACAGGAGAGATTATTATGGATATGGAAATAAAAAAAATTGGAAAATTTATAAAGAATGAAATTGAAGAACAGTACGGCAATATAACTAATTTTTGTAATGAAAAAGAAATCACATATATGCCATTTGTTAATAAGTTGGCAAAAATAAGAAAAGGAAAAGATTTCCAGTTTGGACCAATAAAAAATGTTACCAAAATGTTAGGTTATAAATTCATAATTGTAAAAGATGAAGATACAGAGGCATAGAGATTATATTTGATAAAAAATAGTGAGAGGCGTAAGAATGAAAATTGAAAATAAAGAAGAAGGGAGGTGTGGAATGAACGAAGAAATAGAAATAATTGAAAATTATGATTACACAAAAAATCATGATATTAATTGTGAGTTATCGAATTCAGAAAGAATTGAAAAATTACATAGTTATTTAGTAGAAGGAATTGTAAAAGAAATAAAAAAAAATCTCTATGAAATTAAAAGTTTTCAAAAGAGATTTTACATTTATTTTTATGAAGATAAGAAATTTTGTATTTTTTATAAAAATATAATTATGGGATTTTATCAAAATAATGGAACAAAAGAAATAGTTGACTATTGTTTATCATTTCAAAAAAAATATATTGAATTTTTTGATGATTAATTCCGATATGACGTTTGATGCTATATCTTTTAAAGCATCTAAGGAATTAGTGCCTATTGTGTTAGCTATGTTAAAAAGAAAGTGGGGTGAAAAGTTGAAATATAAACATAAAAATGGCTGGATAAAAGAAGCAATTCAAGTAACAGGAAATAACCATGAAGAGATAGAAAGCTTTGTTCTGAACGGAACTGAAAGGGTTTATTTGAATGAAGCGGGTAAACTGGTAGATTATAAAAGTGATATCGTAGGTTACTTAGTTAAGTCATTGACTAATACGAAAAGATTAGCGAAACTCGGTGATTATATTATCAAATATCGTGATGATTATTATGCACCCTGCACACTAGAAATATTCGAAAAAGAATTTAAAAAAGCCCTTTAAAAAGAGCTTTCTAACCATTAATTATTTTATCGATTTTAGAAAAAATTGTATCAGAGGCAAGAGCTTGTAAAACTGGTAGAGCTATACTTCCGAGTTTTGAAGCGGCAACTTTGACTTTAGACCAGTTATTTTCTTGCTCTATATTTGCTATAAAGCTATGTCCGGCAGGGGTTAAGTCTTTAATTTGATAGAAACTACCTCTTCTATCTGCATAGATAAAACCGTAATTTCTACACTGGTCCACATGATAGATTAATTCTTCAAATGAATATTTATCAGTCATTTGAGTGTAATTATCTTTGCAGAGCATTATGTTTATTGAAAAATTGGTATGTTCTTGTGTAGCAAATAAAATATCTCTTATACAATCAGGATTTAATTTCATAGTATGCCTCCTTTCATTAAGATAAAGAAATTATAACATATTTTTATTATGCTAGTTAAAGGTTTTTAATGTGGTTCGATTCCACAGACTGGCAGCAAAGAAACAATCCATTAAATAGAGTCAGAAAGATAAGACCGAAATGTCTCTAAACTATAACGACTCCTTTCTATGAAAATAGAAAACAACGGCAAGTTTGGTATGCTTGCTGTTGAATTATGCCTGTGTTTCTGGTATGGCGTAGTATCATGACAGACCGGTTAATGGTCATGAATAAAACTAAAGCGGTTCGATTCCGTCCACAGGCAGATCACACTTCCTTTTTAGGATGATATTGTTTTTTTATAGTTTGGGAATTAAGACAGTAAGTTGGTTACTTACTGTCAATTATGGAACATCAGCTCAGTGGGAAGAGCGCCTGTTGTGGGAAGTCATCGGTTCGAGTCCGGTATGTTCCAAAAAGCATGCATGCAAAAAAATAAAAACAAGTGAAATAATAAAAAAAAGAGGTGAGCATTCTATCCAGCTTACCTCACTATATCCCTAGTTTGCTTGTTCTAGGGTTAAATGAAAAAATTTTAGAAAGAAACAATAGACTAAGACTAGTAGGAGTGATATTTTATGGAACTAACTAATGAAAAAATAGAAAAATTAAAAAAAGAACTTCAAAGAATTGATGAAACAATTAAAAAAAAGAAGGAAGAAATGCAAAAAACGAAATCTGAATTAATAGATTTATATATTGCATATCGCGAAACATTTAGAGAAATTAGAAAAAAGTGCTAAAAAAACCAGATCATCATATCTGGTAGTTTCAGCACAAATATATACATCTTATATGTGGATATTATACCATATTTTACATAAAAAGCAAATTATTAAAAAATAGGAAGTGTTGTAATGTCATCAAAAGTTTTATTAAGAAGTACATTAAGTGAAAATGCATTTTGGCAAGTAAATAAAAAGCTTGCTAAAATTTTCGGTTTAGATGCTGCAATTTTATTAAGTGATCTAATAAGTAAAGAAAAATATTTTGAAG
>JAITVW010000090.1 GCA_031285605.1 Fusobacteriales bacterium
GATTCAGGTTTTAATCTTCATTATATAGAAAGCATATTGACAGATTTTTATCAGGTGAGCAGGGAAAAAGCAGAGCTTCTTATAGAGATTGCCAAGCGTGAACTGAAATATATGGAAAACAGGGCAATAGGGATTTATATAGGAATAGCATATTGTCCGAGCAGATGTTCTTACTGTTCGTTTCCTTCATATCTGAAGGAAGGAAAGTATCGGGAAAGATTTGAGGAATATTATAGTGCACTGTTATATGAAATAAGAGAGACAGGGAAGCTGGTAAAAGAACTGGGTCTCAAGGTAAATACCATATATGTGGGCGGAGGAACCCCGTCTATACTCTCGAAGAAAGAAATGGAAAAAATGCTGAGAGTAATAAATCAGAATTATGACATGGACAAATTAAAAGAATTTTCATATGAGCTGGGAAGAATAGATACAATAGATGAGGAAAAACTTGAGGTATTGAAAGACTGGAAGGTAAACAGAATAAGCATAAATCCCCAGACCTTTAATATGAAAACTTTGAAAGAGGTAAATCGGTATCATGATCAGGAAAAATTTGACCGTATATTTAATGAGGCAAAAAAAATGGGATTTATAGTAAATATGGATTTGATATTGGGTCTTCCCGGAGAAACTACAGATGATATACTTTACACTTTACAAAAAGCCGGAACCTATAATATGGATAATCTTACAATACATAATCTTGCCATAAAGAAAACAAGCGGACTTAATAAAGATAATTACTTGCTTGCAAAAAATCTGAATTATAAAAAAATTTACAGTGATATATACAAAATAACCAGAGAAAAAGGACTTTATCCTTATTATATGTACAGACAGAAAAACAGCTTTGAATGGGGAGAAAACACAGGCTATTCATTACAGGATAAGGAATCTGTATATAATATAGAAACTATAGAAGAAAATAAGACAATTATCGGGATAGGTGCAGGTGCAGTAACTAAGCTGATAACTGGTGATATAAGAAACAGAAAAATAGAAAGATTTATTAATCCTAAAGATCCGTTGATGTGGATAGATGAGCTGGAAGAGAGACTGGAAAAGAAAAAAAAGAGAATAAGGGAGGCAGTTAATGGCAGATAATTGGTATCCTATAATAAAAGGAAATTGTACAATGTGTAAACGATGTATAGAAAAATGTCCTATACAGAATATGATATTGATAAATAATCAAATTACTATAAAAAATGGATTTGAGTGTCCTGATGGATGTGAAGACTGTAAAGATATATGTGCATATAGTGCAGTTTCATATTATGACGGAACTGATGAAAGCATAATGAGTGCTTTTGGAGGAGAATGCCATTGTCATAATCATAAATAAAATATAATAATAGAAGAGGTAGCAGTAAGTGTAGTACTTGAAAAAAGTATAAATGGACTGTTAAAATAACTGGGAGCATTATTTTCCGGAAAATTTCAAAATATATCTCATCAAGTCCGATATACGATACAGTATGGGACTATGGCGACAGCCAAAGGATGGAGTATACTTATTATACCGGTTATGCAGGTATATATTCTGGGAAATTATACAAGAGCAATTGTAGGAAATATATTTAAATACTGTAGGATAAATTAAGTATCATCCGGAAATATGTCAAAAGGAGCGGTGATAATGGTTTATGAATATTTGAAGATAGCATTTAGCACAACAGTAGTATATTTTTTTATTATTCTGGCTTTAAGGATTTTTGGGAAAAAAGAACTGGCACAGCTGACAACAGTAGATCTGGTTTTTATCCTGCTGATAAGCAATGCTGTTCAAAATGCAATGGTAGGGCCTAATAGTACTTTAAGCGGTGGAATAACAGCAGCGATTACACTTTTTATATGGAATTATCTTTTGAAAATACTTCTGTACAAATATCGGAAGCTGGATGATGCAATACAGGGGAAACCGGTTCTTCTTATATATAAAGGTTATGTAAATGAGGAAAACCTGAGAAAAACCAGAATAACATTTGAAGAATTATATGAGGCAGTGAGAGAGCACGGTGTGAAAGAAGTAAAGGAAGTGGATCTGGCTATGCTTGAAAGAGATGGAAATATAAGTGTGTTATCAGATTCGTTCAGTAAAAAGACACTAAAAAAAAGAAAAAGTCACAGGGGAGTAAAGCAAAATACAGAATAACAGCAGAACAATAATATTTTGTGGTTCATCAGGGGGTGGAGTGGATATGAAACTAAAAATTACAGTTTTTTTAATTGTTCTTGTACTGGCAGGGAATGTACTGAAAATATTTATAAGTGACAATGTTGAGACAAAAGTGGAAATAGATGAATCAGGATTGATTATGAAACAGAAAGAGGACAATCAGGATTATGATAAAATAGATATAAATAAATCTGAATATGAAGATTTTATTACAGCAGGGTTCAGCAAGTCACAGGCAGAAAAAATATCCGTATATAAAGAGTTTGCGGGAGATATTCTTTCAATTAACGAGCTGTCGGGCATAAAAGGTTTTGGTAAGACAGGAATGGAAAAAGCAGAGAAATTTTTATATGTTTCACGTGAAGAAAAGGTGCGAAACAGACACAATATCAATAAATTAGATGAAAATACCCTGAAACTTACAGGATTTACAAATAAGGAAATAAAAAAAATACTGCCTGTAATAAAAAAGAAGAAAATCAGATCTAATATAGAATTGATAGAATTAATAGGCTCTGACAGATATACAGAAATAGAAAGCAGACTAAAGTATTATGATTAAAAAAATACAGCTGAATGAGCTGCTGTACTGACGTATTCAGCTTATAAAAGATGATTTGCGGATAAATATGGGATTGTAAAAATTTTTACAAATTGCAGATAAAATAAAAAATATAAAATATATTATAAATACTGAATTGACAAATTTAAAATTATTTTATATACTATATAGGTATTGCCGAAGTGGTGAAATGGTAGACACATCAGACTCAAAATCTGACGAGCTTAGGCTCTTGCGGGTTCAAGTCCCGCCTTCGGTACCATTTGATAATAAAATGATTATATATAGAACAGCCTTTCAGTCTTATGACAGAGGCTGTTTTTTGATATATTCCGATATAAATTTTTACATTTTTTTTACATTAGATTTATACTCTGTTTACATAAATAATGTAAAATTACTGTATAAAAAAAATTAGCAGGAGGATATATAATGAAAAAGATTTTTGTTTTAATGTTAATTTCACTGGGTCTTTTGGTTTCTTGCGGAGGCGGAGAATCATCAGGACTTGGCGGTGAAGTAATAATAGATGGATCATCTACAGTGGCACCTGTTACAGAGGCTGTAGCAGAAGAGTTTAGAACTGTAGAGTCAGGTGTAAATATTTCTGTAGGAATATCAGGTACCGGCGGAGGATTTAAAAAGTTTACAGTAGGAGAACTGGATATCAGCAATGCTTCAAGAGAAATGAAACCGGAAGAAAAAGTACTGGCTGAAAAAAATAATATTGAATTCACAGAAATTCAGGTAGGAAAAGACGGAATTACAATGGTTGTAAATAAAGAAAATACCTGGGCTCAGGATTTAACAACAGATGAATTAAAGAAAATCTGGTCTGAAGGAAGTACAATAAAGACATGGAAGGATGTAAGAACTAATTGGCCTGATACACCTATAAAATTGTATGCTCCTGATGAAGATTCGGGAACTTATGATTACTTT
>JAITVW010000097.1 GCA_031285605.1 Fusobacteriales bacterium
TATGCTGTTATAAAAACTGAAAGCGGCTTTAACAGCAGTGCGAAGTCACGTAAAGGTGCTCAGGGACTTATGCAGCTGCTTCCTTCCACAGCAGAATGGACAGCCAAAAGAGAAAAGATAAAAAGTTATGATCTTCATGACCCCGGAGATAATATAATGCTGGGGACAGCATATTTCAGCTATTTGCTGCAAAAAACAGACGGAAATGTAGAGAAAGCATGGATAGCGTATAATGCGGGAATCGGAAGATTAAAAAACGAAAAGTGGAGACAGATAGAGGAAACTACTAAATATGTACAGAAGCTGAATTTTGTATATCCGGTATATAAGTTCAGACTAAAGTACAAAATATAAAAGAGGTGTTGTAAAAAATGGAAACATGGAAAGACAGAATTTTGGAGCAGAGTTTTGTTAATACAGATTTGATAGAAAAACTCATATCGGATGAAAATATACCAAGTGATGAAGAATTTAACAAAGTAATGGAAAAAGCCGAAAAAGGAAAAGATACACTTTCACTTGAAGAAGCGGCAGTACTGCTGAACTCACCACAGAAAGAAAGAATTGAGAGAATTTTCAAAACAGCTAAAGAGATAAAAGAAAGAGTTTACGGACACAGGGTAGTTTTATTTGCTCCTTTGTATCTGGGAAATAAATGTATGAATCTTTGTACGTACTGTGGTTTTAAGGCTACAAATACTGAAATAGACAGGCTTACCCTTGATCCGGATCAGATTGACGGCGAAGTAAATACATTGATAGGTCAGGGTCATAAAAGATTAATACTTGTTTATGGTACGCATCCCGATTATACTGCTGAATATATTGCCGAAACAGTAGAAAAGACCTATTCGGTAAAAGGTGAAAACGGTGGAATAAAAAGAGTTAATATAAATGCAGCACCTATGTCTGTGGAGGACTTTAAAAAAATAAAAGATTCGGGAATCGGAACATATCAGATATTTCAGGAAACATACCATGAACCTACATACAGCCGTGTTCACCCAAAAGGTGAAAAGGCAAACTTCAAATGGAGACTTTTTGGTCTTGACAGAGCAATGAAAGCCGGGCTTGATGATGTGGGAATAGGGGCTCTTTTCGGACTTTATAACTGGAAATTTGAAGTTTTGGGATTGATGAGCCATGTGCTTCATCTGGAAGAGAAATACGGGGTAGGACCTCATACAATTTCATTTCCGAGACTTACAGAAGCTACAGGAATAGTAAGACATGAGGATTATACAGTAAAAGATGACGAATTAAAAAGAATAATAGCAATATTAAGACTGGCAGTGCCGTATACAGGACTGATTCTTACCGCAAGAGAAAATGCCGTGATGAGAAAAGAGTGTATGGATCTGGGAGTCTCGCAGATAGATGCAGGAACACAGATAGAGCTTCAGGGATACACAAAAAACGAGAAAGAACAGGATCTCGCCAAGGAACAGTTTACTATAGGAGACAGCAGATCACTTCAGGAAGTAATGCAGGATTTGATGGAAAACGGTTTTGTGCCGTCGTTTTGTACGGCATGCTACAGACTCGGAAGAACCGGGGAACACTTTATGGAATTCTCAAAACCCGGATTTATTCACAATTTTTGTTCGCCGAATGCTTATCTTACACTGGCGGAATATCTGGAAGATTATGCGGAAAAGGAGACAAAAGAAACGGGCTATAAGCTTATAGAGCAGGAAATAAAAACTGCACCGCTTGATGAGAGAGTAAAGAAAGATGTAACAGAAAAACTGGCAAAAATTAAAAACGGTGAAAGAGACCTGTATTTCTAATATTTTAAACAGAGATATACGGAACAGGTGAAACGGGATCGGAAAGAGAATGACGAAATTACTGTATTTCAGAAGGGCGTTTCACAGGAAAACATAAGGCTTGTCAGTGAAGTTTTTAAAAATGAAAAAATATTAGAGGAGAGATGAGATGAAGCAGTATTTGGATATGGTTAAGTATGTGTTGGAAAACGGGGTAAAAAAGGAAAACAGAACCGGGGTAGATACTATTTCTAATTTTGCATATTTTTACAGAGTGGATTTAAGTGAGGGATATCCTCTCCTTACTACAAAAAAAATGTATTTTAATTCAATGCTGAAAGAACTTTTCTGGTATTTGAGCGGTGAAGAGCATATAAAAAATTTAAGAAAAGATACTAAAATATGGGATGCATGGGCAGATGAGGAAGGAAGGCTGGAAACAGCATATGGAAGATTCTGGAGAAGATATCCCGTACCTGAAACACATCTTGACGGTGAAGTATTTGCAGATGAAAGCAGTAAGCGGGTAACAAGAGAATCAAACGGACAGCTTGTTTTTGATCAGATAGGATATGTGATAGATACACTTAAAGAAATGAAGACAAATCCTAATCATAAAAACGGCAGAAGACTGATAGTTCTCGCATGGAATCCGGGAAATGCCGCAATAAGCAAGCTCCCTCCATGTCATTATACATTTGCGTTTAATGTGCTCGGGAATAAGCTGAACTGTCATCTGACTCAGAGAAGCGGGGATATAGCACTGGGGATACCGTTTAATCTTGCATGTTATTCTCTCCTTACAATGATGATAGCAAAAGAGTGCGGATATGAACCGGGAGAATTTGCCCATACTGTTATTGATGCACATATATATGAAAATCATATAGAAGGACTTAAAGAACAGCTGAAAAGAGAGCCGCTGAAGCTGTCTAAGATAAAGATAGCAGATAAACCGTTTAATGAGCTTACATTTGACGATGTAAAGCTGGAGGATTATGAAAGCTATCCGCTGATAAAATTTGAAGTAGCGGTATAAAATAATAAAAGAGGTAGAATATGTTTAGTGCAATTGCGGCAGTAGGGAAGAATTATGAGATTGGAAAGAAAAATCAGCTGTTGTGGCATAATTCAGAAGATTTGAAAAATTTTAAAAAAATAACAACAGGAAAAACGGTTATAATGGGAAGAAAAACCTTTGAAAGCATAGGAAAACCGCTTCCGAACAGAAGAAACATAATCTTGTCCGGAACATTGGATAAGATAGAAGGAGCCGAGG
>JAITVW010000172.1 GCA_031285605.1 Fusobacteriales bacterium
CATTCTTCCTCCTTATATTCCGGTTCTGCCGCTAATCTGTATTTTACAAGAAGATTCTGATAATATCAGCGGACTTTCTATTACCAAAGATTTTCCGGCACCTTTTGCCGCCTCTATAAGCAGTATTTTGGCAGGCGCATCTTTTTTGGTATGGCAAAATCTAATACGTTTTGGTTCCAGTCTGTATTTTACAAGAAGATCAAGAATCTCCGCCAGTCTCTCACTTCTGTGAACCATCGTAAAATACGCCCTGTTTTTTAATAAAACAGAAGATATCTGTATTATCTCCTCCAGTTTTATATTATATTCATGTCTTGCCACGGAAAGCTGCTCCAGATCATTTATCTGGTCATCATTGCCGTCATATTTGAAAAACGGTGGGTTTGTTATGATCTGGTCAAATTCTGCCGGTCTGAAATAATCAGACCATTTTCTTATATCGCCTTCTATTATTTTTATCCTGTCAGATAGATTATTTAGTTCTACATTTTTTACAGCAAGATCTGCCGATATTTTTAATATTTCTATTCCTGTAATCTCTGCCTTTGACTTTTGTGATAACAGCAAAGGCAGTATTGCATTTCCTGTTCCTATATCAAGTATCTTTTTTACATGTCTGTTTATCCTGCAGAAATCCGATAAAAGCCTTGAATCCAGAGTATAATTCTGATGATCGTTTCTCTGTACTATCTTTAGTTCATTTATACTGCCCAGAACTTCTTCTCCTGTTTTTTTCATTATATTCCTCTTTTTTTCTATTTATTATATCATTTTATTTTAAAAATTTCACTATCCTTATTTATTCTTTTTAGTTATTTCAAAATATTATATAAAAAAATTCCCCTTTTTAGAGGAAAAACAGATATATTTGATTTTTACATTTCATGGTAATTCAGCACAAAATAATTGTGCTCTAGTTAGTATCAAGAACTGCCGCTTTCCATAAATCCATTACTTTCCGGTCGGATCAGGGGGAAAAGTCATGATGAAAAATAAGCAGCTTTAATGGCTGCTTCTATATATGTAAATTTATTTTTTATTGTCATTGTCCTTTTTATCATTTTTTCCTTCTTTTGTTTCAACTTCTTTTTTGGGATCTAAAGTTATAAAATCACATACTGGACTCCACATTTGAACCACTTCCTCTCTTAACATAATTCTACTACATTTTGATATAAAAATCAACATTTACTATTAAATTTATCAGGCCTTCTAATATTATTATTTATTCTGTTTTCAAACTCTTTTTGAGCTTTTTCTTCATGTTCTAAAGCATCTTCATAGTGATTCGACCATTCATTATATAATTCAATTATATTACAATAATATTTATCTTTTGATCCTTCCCTGTTTCTCGCTGATATCTCAAAATGAAATAACTTTACGGAACTCAAATATACTTGGTGTAAAGATTGATAAACTACAGATTCATCTGCTAAGCCTGATGTAAAATTCATTGAAAACCATTCTAATTTATTTAAAACTGTAGCTTTTTTTTCAAGAAAATCATTTATAACAAGGGTTGAAATTTTTTTAGTTTCTTGGTTATCACAAAGTTTCAAAAAATTTTCATCAGCATAATTAAATCCTATATAAGTATTTGCTATTTCTTCAATGCTCACTCCTTCCATCATATCTATATTTTTTACTTCTTTTACCGTTTTCTCTCCAAATTTATCTAGTAATTCGTCGTAGTCAAATTTTTTTAGTTCATTGAATTTAATTTTATCATGATATATTTCTTTTATTTTTGTTCTTTCCAATATATTTACAATATAGGAAATATCTCTTAACATTTCTTGAAAAATAATTGCCATCTCAATAGCTTTTTCTTTTTTTTTATAATCATAATCTTTTTCTTTTTGTTTATTAGAATTTTTTATTTGACGATATACAAAAAAACCTGAAGCTAAAATTGCCATTCCTTGAAAAAGTTCTTTTAAACCCACAAATCCCCTCCATTTGTTCAAAGATAAAGAAAATATTACATGAATGTAAAAGTATTATACACCTTTTTATGAAAATATTCAATGATATTTTTTTAAAACATCCAAATATTTTTACATTATCTTTAATAATATTAATATGATAAGTTCTCTTACTCTTATCTTCCCCATAAAGCTTAATTGTAAATATCATCTCTCGTTACTCTTACGATTTATATAGAAATTAAAAGGAATTTTCACTAAGCTGAATATATCTAAATGTGACTATTTCAAAAAATGTTATTCGGACTTTTTGACATTTGAAACAATATTTTTGTTTTTTCGTACTTTTCCGCCAAAAATAAGGCTGTCAGTTATATCAGACTGACAGCCTTCCCAAATTTAAAACCTTTTGTAAAAAACTATTTTTTAGCAAGATATTTTCGTATATCCAGTGCAACAGCCGTAATTATTATTATCCCCTTAACTATATTTTGCGCATTCGTATCAACACCCAATATTACCAATCCGTTATTTAATACTTCAAAGATTAGTACCCCTGTTATTATCCCCGAAACTTTTCCTATTCCTCCCGATGTAGAAACTCCTCCTATTGTAGCGGCAGCAATAGCATCCAGCTCATACATCAAACCGTAATTATTTGTGGCTCCTCCAGTTCTTGCAGCAAGCAGTGTTCCGGCAAGACCGTATAATGCTCCGGCAAGAATATATATTTTCAAAAGATTGGCTTCTACTTTTACACCTGACACCTCAGCGGCTGTAGGATTTCCCCCTATGGCATAAATATTTTTCCCAAAGACGGTTTTATTCAGAAGAAACCATATTATTATCATCATAATAATTGCTATGAAGATAATATTCGGTATCAGTACATTTTTTCCCGTGGCGAGATTAGTAAAATCATCTCTTAATCCTCCTATAGGTTTTGCTTTTGTGTACATGCTTGAAGCACCGTATACTATTACCATTGTCCCCAGAGTTGCTATAAAAGGAGGTACTTTTAGAAATGAAACCACCGAACCGTTTATAAGTCCTATTACCATCCCCACTATTACAGCTGCTATTATTGCTGCTATTATAGGAAGCTGGGGGAGATTTTTGAACATTTTATCCGCATAATCTGCTCTCTGCATCAGACTTGCAGCCACACAGGCAGTAAGTCCCACTGTTCTTCCCGAAGAAAGATCCGTTCCCTTGGTAATCAGAATTCCGCCTACCCCGAGAGCTATTATAATTCTTACTGAAGCTATCATCAATACATTAGTCAGGTTATTTATCTGAAGAAAATTTTTAT
>JAITVW010000266.1 GCA_031285605.1 Fusobacteriales bacterium
GGAAAGGCTTCAGGAGGAGACAGTGCTGCTCATAATCCTTTTCTCATAACTCTGATCAGTGCATTTTTATTAATACTGAATCAGATTATAAATGCGCTGGTAAATATATATGTGGCTAAAAAATCGCTTGGCGTAAATCCTGTTATTATAAACGGCGGGCAGCTTTTTATCGGCGGCGCTCTTTTAATACTGCTGGGGACAACAGCGGGAGAAGAGCAGAATTTTCTTCAGTTTGAAATGCCTTTATTAATGGCAATAGGATGGCTGGTAATAGTTTCTACATTTGCTTTCACTATTTGGTACACAATTCTTCAGAAGAAGCTTATGACAGTATCAGAATTGAATATATGGAAGTTCATAACGCCTGTGAGCGGAGCGATTCTTGCATTTTTACTTCTTAAGGAAATACCGGATGTTTATACAGTATCAGGATTAGTATTGGTAGTGCTTTCTTTATTTTTTAATTCAAAAAAGCAAAAAAACCCGGAATAAAAGATGGATTTATGGAAAAATAAAAAAATTAAATATAAATGATGATTTTTAATGATAGAAGTTAAGATTTTTTGATATTTTAGTACAATATTTTTTTATAATTAATCAAATGTTATTTTTCAGCCTGTGAGTTGATGTATTATTATTGACATTTTTTTTCGGAGCGGATAATTAAGTGAATGAATGTTTTTAAGAGTATAATTTTTATGAATAAATATTACAGGTATAGAAAAAATTCATATAAAGATATAATAAAATCAATTGTTTAGAAAATCTGAATGTGATATAATACGTCTATATACTTTGGAATGCATACAGGCACATTTTAGAAAAAATGGTAAGTAAATTATGTTTGACTTTTTTAATATCATAATAGTATAAACAATTAATTTTTAAGGTGGATAAGAATGAAAATAGGGATTTTTACCGATACATACAAGCCGCAGGTAAACGGAGTAGTAACTTCTATTACTGTACTGGAAAGAGAACTAAGAAAAAAGGGGCACAAAGTTTATATTATAACAACTTCGGATCCGGAAGTTCATTACCCAGAGAGTAATGTTCTGAGACTTCCCAGTCTTGTTTTCAGACCTGCTCCACAATACAGGCTTGGAATGATTTATTCAAACAGAGTAATAAATAAAATAAAAAAACTGAATCTTGATATAATTCACTCACAGACAGAATGGGGTGTAGGAACATTTTCAAGATTTGCCGCTAAGAGACTTAATATTCCTTTGGTTCATACGTATCATACATTATATGAATATTATACCCATTATATAACTAAAGGACATTTTAAGAAGCAGGCACGGAAACTTGCACAGAAAATAAGCAAATTTTACTGTGATATGTGTGATTCTCTGATAGTTCCCACTGAAAAGGTAGAGAAAATAATAAAATCTTACGGTGTGGAAAAAGATATATATGTTATCCCTACAGGAATAGATGTAGAGAGATTCTACAGAAAAAATTATACAGATGAAGAGAGACAGCAGTTAAGACATGAATACGGTGTACAGGATGACGAATTTTTATGCGTTTATATAGGAAGAGTGGCTAAGGAAAAAAGTATAGACTATCTGATAGAGTCATTTTCCAAAATAGATGATGAAAAAATTAAACTTTTGATAATAGGAAAAGGACCTGATCTGGAAGATTTTAAACTTTTTGCCGAACGGTTTGATTTTGGCGGCAGAGTTATATTTTCAGGTGAAATTCCGTATGAGAGAATACCAATATATTATCAGATCGGTGATGTGTTTTTGAATGCAAGTATTTCTGAAACTCAGGGTCTTACTTTTATTGAAGCTATGGCTGCAGAAGTTATAGTCAATGCCAGATTTGACGAGAACCTTGAAAAACTGATAACTAAAAGAAAAGCAGGACTGCTTTATAAAGATACAGACGAATTTCTTTCTAATATCAAAACAATAAAGGCTGATAAAGAGCTTGTAGAAGTACTAAAGAACAATGCTCTGGAAATTTCAAAAGAATTTTCGGCTGAAGCTTTTGGGATCAGTATAGAAAATGTCTATTATGATACAATAAAGGAGTTTAAACATGGCAAAAATTTTACTTTTTTCGGAGGGAAAAAATTTATTCAGCAAATCAGGCGTTGGAAAGGCTTTAGAGCACCAAAAAAAGGCCCTTGGTCTTAATGGAGTGGAATATACGCTTGATCCTGACGATGAATATGATATAGCACATATAAATACAATAGGGCTTGCTTCCTGGAGAGTACTGAGAAGTGCCAAGAAAAAGAAAAAACCGGTAGTCTATCATACACATACTACATGTGAAGATTTCAGGGGAAGTATAAAGTTCAGCAATCAGCTTTCAGGTATTATAAAATTTTGGGCGAAAAAACTCTATAATAGTGCTGATTATCTTATTTCACCTACTAATTACACAAAAGATCTTATTTCATCAAAATATGTAAATGACAAGGAAATAAGAGTAATATCAAATGGTGTGGATATAAAACGTTTTAGCAAAAGTGAAAAGTTTGGCCGGAAATTCAGAGAGAAGTTCGGCTACAGTGATGAAGATATAGTAATAATGTCAGCAGGTCTTCCTTTT
>JAITVW010000269.1 GCA_031285605.1 Fusobacteriales bacterium
AAAATACTTAAAGATAACAGACCTTACATTAAGTAAGTTTATTTTTTAATTTAATCTTTAGACAGGATGACTGTCTATTTTGTGATACTCATTTTTCTTCATACTTTTCTTGATAAAAAATTTCTAGTTTTTTCTTGACTTTTTATAACTGGTCTAAAATAATCTTTTTTATTTACTTTCTAAAATGCTTTCCAATAAAATCGGAACTGTTTTTTCGATATTTTCCACAGACATACCGAAAGCTACTTTTCCTTCAGCAAGAAGCTTTTTGATCTGGTCTTTGTCAGGTGCATTTCCTCCTGCTTTGGCAACAGTGGAACATTTTCCATAGCCTATCATACCGATAAGGATAGAAATTGCCGCTCCTCCTCCGCTGTTGCAGGCTCCGAAATAATAGTCAAGCTCGCCCTTTTTGATTTTTTTTGCTGCATCCATATCAGTAGTAACTAATACTTCAAAATTTCCGTTTCCGTTTTCAATTATTGTCTTTTCAGTAAGGTCCTTTTTTAATCCGGCAACTCCAATTCTAATCATTGTAATCTCTCCTTTTCTTATTTATATTTGTGAAAAAATATTTTCCGGGTTTGTAATAAGCATTTTATTAATGTCAGCTTTGCTGATTCCTGCTTTTTCCATCATGGGGACAAATGTATCCAAAAGATGTGAATAACCCAGTCCGCCGTTTTTTTTGAAATGTGATTTTCTTGTGATATCCATAGAAAGTACTATTTTATCGCCGTATCCTCTTTTTATCAGTTCTTTTATTGCTTCTGCCCTTTTTTCATCAAGAAGATAGCTGTTTTTTCCTATAGTATCAAATGCAGTGTATACACCGTAATCAAGCAGTCTCAGCATATAGTTCAGATCATTGCTGAGATCTGTATGTCCTACAATTACTTTTTCAAAATTAACATTATATTCCTTCAGAATTTTTATCTGCTCAAGTCCCATTGAACCAATGGAAGTATGAGTGGAAAGAACTTTTCCTGTTTCATTCTGTGCTATTCCTGCTGCCTGAAATAACTTTTTTTCTGTTTCTGTAATGATATTCTGTGAACTTCCGATTTCTCCTATTACTTCCGGTTTTATTCCTGTATCGTCAATTCCGTTTTTGATTTCATTAATCATAATTTGGGCAAGTTCTTTATCTGTTTTCTGAAATACTGTTTCCGGAAAAAACGGTTCGATATAAAAGCCTGTAGAGTAGATAAAATTCAGTCCCGTCTGTTTTCTTACATCTTCCATATATTCCATATTTCTTCCCATACCGATGTTAGTGACTTCTACGATATTTCTGACTCCTTTTTTCTTTATTTCCCTGAGTTCGGCTATCATTGTTTCCTTATCGTCGAGCAGAGTATCATCACTGTTTTTGATTTTTGAAAGATCTATGTAGATATGTTCATGTATATAAGTAATTCCTTTTTCGAGCATTGCCTGCACCTCCTTGGTAATATTACTGCTCCATTAATAAGCAGCCGTTAATGATAAGATATTCCTTTTCGTTTTTCGGAATTTCATGTTCAATGATATTTTCTATGATTTCTGCAAATTTTAAAGCCTTTTCAAAGTTTTCACTTTCTTTAATCTCTTCAAAAATTACATTTTCCATATTAGTAGTGGATTCATTGTTCTTGATCCTCATAATTGCCATTGAAACATGGGTAATAAACATTTGTCCTGATTCTGTACTCAAATCCAGAGTAAATTCTTCGGATACTTCGTTCATAATTCTTTTTACTTTTTCGTAAGTTTCCTGATCAATAAGTTCTGCTTCGGCTAAAATATCCAGTCTTTCATTTTCCATAATTCCTCCTAAAATATCTTAATAATACAGTATTCGCAAAAACAGTAAACACTGTCCGGAATACACACCTAAAAACTAAAGTTATATATATAGTAAAGTTAGTGTCTAAATTTACATTTTGAAGAATGAAAAATATGGCAAAAGTATAAGTTTCATTGTTTACTTAAGTATAGTTTTGATTTTCAATCTTCATTTTTTTGAAAATTCATTAGAAAAAATATAATTAATATTATTTGCAGATACTTAAAATTTAATACAGATAATAGAACTATTTTTTTAATAAATCAGCAAAGATTATTTTTGCCGTTTTTGAATGAAGTTTCAGTTTTTAATTTTCATTTTTTTGAAAATTTATTTTAAAAAAATATAATCAGTATTTTATGTGGTTAAATAAAAATTTGTCTAAATAAAGGGCTTATATTTTTTAATAGCTTGGGTAAAGTTTATCTTCTAATATGTCTTTTTGCATTTGCAGTATAAATTCTATGTCAATAACTTTATCAGCTATATTTTTAAGTGCGCTGTCATTTTGTTTTACTATTAGTACAGCTTCATTTGCAAGATTTACTTGTGTTTTATTCTTTAGTTCTTCGTATTGAATATTCATATTTTGTTCTTTTATTTCATCCAGATTCCATACAGTAGCATCAATAATACCTCTTTTGAGCAGTTCGGGAATCTTGTTATAATTTATTTTTACCAGTTCAATATCATCATTATCCTTGAAATAATTTTTAGTCAACAGATACTGATCTTTGGAATCCGGGTCAATTCCTACTTTTTTTATGACAGTATTTTCATTTTTGAAAAGAACGTGTTTGTCCACATAGGTATTTTCTCCGAACTCATAAGCAATTTCTATTTTTTTCCCGGATTTTATTGCCTGATTTGCTGCAAGCTTTGATACTATGGCAAAATCATAAAGTCCTTTTTCCAAAAAATTAATTCTGACATCAGATCCGCCCATATGAGCAAAGTAAAAAGGAATTTTTTTGCCTGAAAAGCATTTTTTGAGACCTGTAGCCAATCCCTCATATCTTTTGGAATAAGGAAGCGGCATAACGCATACGATAGTACTGATACCTGC
>JAITVW010000272.1 GCA_031285605.1 Fusobacteriales bacterium
CATAAGGAGCTTTCGCTCCTTATTCATATCTCATATATATCAAAATTTCTTATTTCATCTGTTTTATTTGTTTTCAGAACATTAAATTTAAATTTACTTTCCTTACTATTAAAAAAAACAGACGGAATAATCCGCCTGTTCACTATATAATTAATTTATAAATTTAACATTTGCTTTAGAGAAGTCTACTCTATCAAAGAATAATTCAACTCTTCTGTTTTGGTATCTTCCTTCTACAGTGTTGTTAGTTGCCACTGGCTGAGTTAACCCTTTACCTGTAATAGTTCCAAATTTAACAGTATTTTTCAATCCATATTCTCTTAATAATCTAGCTACGTTTTGAGCTCTTTCTACTGATAATTTTTGATTATATGGTGCTGATCCTGTAGAATCTGTATGTCCTACTACATTGATAGTTCCACCGTCAACTACTGCTGCATTTAAGATATTAGCAATAGTTCTAAGATCTCTTTGTTCAGCTTCGTTAGGTACTTTTCCATCAACTTTAAATCCGTTGATTATACACATTTTTTGAGCTGCTCTACAGTTAAGATCTATAACTGTTGTATTTACCGGAACTTGTTTTTCAACATATTTGACTACTTCTACCGGTTTTTCAACAACTACTTGCTGAACTACCACTTTAGGTGATCTGTCATTTACAGTATTTCCGATTCTATAACCGATTCTTGCACCGATCATGTCAGTATAATCGTTATCTTCTGCTCCTGCATAGTTGTAAGGAGTTTGTGTTCTTTCATAAAGAGCTTCAATTGCGAAAGGTCCTACTTCAGTTCCCACTCCTCCTGCTAAATATAATCCATCTTTAAATTTAATTCCTGAATCTTTGTAGTCTCCGGCAGCATCATTTAGTGAATATCCTACTCTACCTATTAAATATAATCTGTCTTTTCCGGAATCAGATGTGAATAAGTTTACTTTCCCTGTTGCATAAACAGGTACTTGAGTCATGATTTGGTGTTTTTCACCATCCTCAATTTTCCCTTTTGTCTTACCGAATTTATATTCAGCACCAAGACCCCATTCAAATTCACCTTGATTATCAAACAAATATTCTAGACCTGCTGTCCAACCACCTTTTAAATCATAGCTTCCATAATCACTTATGTAACTTCTTTTGAAGTCATATCCACCTTTAATTTGTAATTCTGCAGCTGTTGCTGATATAGATGCTACTACAGCTAATAAAGCTACTAATTTTTTCATTAGCTTCTACCTCCTTATTTTTATCAATATATATCTAGTTAACACTGATATTATAATCTAAAAAATGATAAATTGCAAGTTTTTTTAACTTTTTTTATTATATAAATATAGTTCTGTCTACTAATTTTTGAAGTTTTTGAAGCAACTCAAGCCTGTTATTTTTAATCTCGTTTTTTTCTGCAATTACCATCACATTATCAAAAAAATCATTAATTATATGTGCATTTTCGAGAAGTATATTTACTATTTCGTAAAATCTCTCTTCGTTTACTGTTTTTTCCAGCTTCTTTATATAATCAAAAAGCTTTGTTTCCTCTGCTTTTTCAAACAAATCTTCTTTCACAGGATTTCCCTGTGCTTTATTTTCTCTTAGTATATTTCTTACTCTCTTTAGAAGATTTACAAGTATTTCAAATTTGTCTGTCTTTGAAAGTTCTTCCAGTATTTTTACCCTGTCTTTTAGAGTGCCTATTTTGGTTTCCAGATTTATTACATAAGTTATTAAATCTTTATCCAGTTCTTCTGATAAAATATAAAGCAGTCTCTGCTTGAAAAACTCTTTTATCTGTGCGGCAACTTCCTCTTTTTTCCCTTTAATTTCTTTATTTTCAGTAAATATTTCCAGTGTAGTGTCTATCAGCCTGTCATAATCTATATCCAGATTCTGAAAAAGACATACCGAAACTATTCCCTGCGCTGCTCTTCTAAGTGCATAAGGATCTTTTGAACTCGTAGGAATCAGTCCTACAGCAAAACATCCTGTAATCGTATCTATCTTGTCTGCTATCCCCGCTACAGCGCCTTCTATGGTTTTCGGCAGAATATCTCCGGAATATCTCGGCAGATAATGTTCAAATATTCCTTTTGCTGTTGATTCCTTCTCACCTTCATGTCTGGCGTATACTTCTCCCATAAATCCCTGCAGTTTTGTAAACTCTTTCTCTCCTATTACATTACTTACAAGGTCTGCTTTGGCAAGATATACCGTACGCTTAATATCTTCTTTTTTACCGTCCAGTTTTAATTCACTTATTATATAATCTGCTATTTTTTCAGATCTCTGTATTTTTTCATAAATAGTTCCCATATCTTTCTGGAAAACCACATTTTTTAATTTTTCCACATTTTTATCTAATTTTATTTTAAGATCTTCATCATAGAAAAATTTTGCATCTGCCAGTCTCGGCTCTATTACTTTTTCATTCCCTTTTTTTACAGCTTCTGAATAAACAGGAGCATTTCTTATAAGAACAAATTTATTTGCCAGTTTCCCGTCTTTATCTTTTACCGGAAAGTATCTTTGATGTGTCTCCATTGTAATGGTAATAATATCTTCCGGAAGTTCAAGATAATTTTTATTGAATTCTCCTTTTATTGCATAAGGATACTCGACAAGATTCAATACTTCCTCCAGAAGATAATCATTTATGATTACTTGATCCCCGTCATTTTCACAATTTTCTCTGATACTTTCCAATATTTTTTCTTTTCTTTTCTTATGATCTGCTATTACATAATTTTTCTCAAGAATACTTTCATATTCAGAAATATTGTTTATTTCTATATCCTGAGAAGCAAAATTTCTCATACCTCTTGTTTTATCAGAGGCTTTTATGCCTTCAAAAGTAAAATCAAGCACCTTATTATTCATAAGTGCCAAAATCCATTTTATCGGTCTTGCGAATCTGAATTGCTTATCAGACCATTTCATTGACTTATCAAATGTCAGTCCTTTTAATACTTTATTTAATAAGTCAGGCAAAATTTCCGCAGTATCTTTACCTGCATAAAATTTTTCCACTGAAATATATTTTCCTTTTTCATTTTCTATTATTTTGATATCTGCCTCGTCAGCATTCTGCCCTTTCAAAAAACCTTCCCCGGCTTTTGTAAGCTTTCCGTCTTTATAAGCAGCTTCCACTGAAGGCCCTGTACTCTTTTTATGAAGTTCTTCCTGCTTTTCAGCCATTCCTTCTACCAGCAGGGCCAGTCTTCTCGGAGTACTGAAAGACTTTACCGAGCCAAAGCTTACTCTTTCCTCCTTAAGACTTTCAGTCATAAGTTTCTTCAGCTCTGCTTCAGAACTGTCCACATATCTCGCAGGTAATTCTTCTACACCTATTTCAAAAAGAAAATCCAAGTTCTCTGCTCCTTTCTTTTCTCTAAATTAATATCCATAACTAATACCGGCAAAACTCCTGTCTCTTTTTCCGAAAAAATTTTACTTTTTCAGCAGCGGAAAACCAAGTTTTTTTCTGACTTCCACAAACTGTTCGGCACATATCTTTGCCAGATCTCTTACCCTTAATATATACGACATTCTTTCGGTAGTACTTATAGATCCTCTTGCATCTAAATTATTAAATACATGTGAACATTTCAGTACATAATCATATCCCGGCAGAACCAGATTATGATTAAGACAGTTTTCAGCCTCTTTTTCATACATGTCAAATAATTTGAAATTCATATCCGAATCCGATACTTCAAAACTGTACTTTGACATCTCATGCTCATACTGATATCTTCTTTCTCCGTACTTTACACCTTCGGTCCATTCCAAATCATATACATTATCCTTATTTTGAAGATACAAAGCCAGTCTTTCAAGCCCGTATGTCAGTTCAACAGGAGTAATATCCAGTTCTATTCCTCCTACCTGCTGAAAATAAGTAAACTGTGTTACTTCCATACCGTCAAGCCATACTTCCCATCCAAGTCCCCATGCTCCGAGAGTCGGACTCTCCCAGTTATCCTCTACGAATCTGATATCATGTTCTTTAGGATCTATCCCGAGAGCAGAAAGGCTCTCCAGATACAATTCCTGAATATTTTCAGGGGACGGCTTCATTATTACCTGAAACTGATGATGCTGATACAGTCTGTTTGGATTCTCACCGTAACGTCCGTCTTTTGGTCTTCTTGACGGTTCCACATAAGCTATGTTCCATGGTTCAGGTCCCAGCGACATAAGAAAAGTATCAGGATTAAATGTACCCGCACCTGTCTCCACATCATAGGGATTTCCGATTACACAGCCTTTATCTCCCCAAAATTTCTGTAATGTAAGTATTATATTTTGAAAAGTCATT
>JAITVW010000057.1 GCA_031285605.1 Fusobacteriales bacterium
ATGGTGAATTATAAACTTCAAAGTTGGGATATATAAATTCAATATCCTTTTTCCAGCCTATCAGAATAATTCTCTTCCTCTCCTGTAAAACACCAAAATCAGAAGAATTTAAAATTTTATAGCCAATGTTATATCCGATGTCAGTCATTTCTTTTTTTATTTTTTCAAATATAAGATGTCCGTCAGTATCCTTAGAACTTAACATTCCAAGTACATTTTCAAAAACAAAAATTTTTGGTTTGTATCTGTCAATAAATTTTAAATACTGTTTATACAGATATTTTCTCTCATCACCATTGGTTCCGTTCTTATCCCTTGGTCTGTTTATCAGAGAATAAGCCTGACAGGGAGGACCTCCTATAATAATATCAACTTTTTCTCCTTGTAGCTGACAGTCTATTTTGGAAAAGATGTCGGCAATTGTATTTTCAGAAATTTCTTCATTAATCACTTTATCAAGTATTTCAGATGGAATAAATGAGTAAAATTCATCCCTGGATATTTCTTTTTTCAGATACTTTATATATAGATCAGTAGTATTATTTTCCTGTAAATATTGATATGAAAGTCTTGTTTTTAAAGTTAAGGCTGCATTTGTATCTTTTTCAATATGAGAAATTATATTGTATCCTGCTCTGTGAAATCCTTCCGAGAGACCTCCCCCACCTGCAAAGACATCGATACAAGTAATTTTTTTCATTTTAATACCTCCAATTCATTTTACCAGGATTCAAATAATTTATCAATCTAAAAATTATTAACTTATTTTTAATTAATTTGGTTATTACAGTCATAAACGTATTATTTTTTATAATTATAGAAAAATCTCCTCTGGAAACTTTTCTTGACTTCATAGTTTTTATTAATCTTTCAGTCTCTTCATCCACAATCTTTTTTTCTATTTCTCCGATATCAATAACTAAAACTCTCTCAATATATCTTAGTATAACATGTTCTGAAATGGTCACTTTTTCCTGAACATCCGCTATTTTTGATCTGATTCCTTCAAGTTTTTATACTTATTTTCCAAATTTATATCTATTTCAGGTATTATTTTTATAGCCGTATAAATATTCGATTTTCTCTCTTTAAAATCTGATAATCCAGTTACAAATTACGGTGACTTGGTAAATTCTATTTTCATTTACTATTACATTTTTTACAACGAATTTTTATTTTATTATAAGAATACATTTCTATATCACAGCTTTTACTACTTCTAAAATTATATAAAGAGCGAAAAAAAACAGAAACTTCTTATTTTTACTAACGATTAAATTTGACTTCCCGGACTTTTTTACAAAATGTAAGAATATTTCTTTTTTACTCTTTAATTTTTCCGTTTCCTCTGTTTCTTCTTCATTCCCGTAATCATGATAGAACAAGAAGAAAAAGAAACAAAAAAAGCTTATCCATTGAAGTATATCTAATATCTCCGTTAAATTATACTCTCTGTTAGGATTAAGCAAAACCAACCCTAAAAATACAAATCCTAAAGTTGCCATTGTAATTATCTCTGTTAATTTTTTAGAAAACTTATTATTCTTCCTGTAAGTTTTGTATAAATAAATCGTGATTATTATATTTAGTGTAGTTAACACTGTTATTATTAATATTCTCATTCTCCCGCTTCCTTCCTGAATCCAAAGATATTTTCATTTTTTACCTTCGATACTAATATTAAAGGTAATTTTTTACTATTAAAATTTTGTTCCGTAAACTTTTTCTCTGCCTGAAAAACCTGAAAAGCCGGATACAATACATTATATATTTTTTGTACTGTATTTAACTGACTTTCAAAATATTTCTTTGAATTATGTTTATATTCAATATCTATTTTTTTATACCATACATATTTTTCTGATAAATTAAAATACCAATCAAACACCATTGAATAATTTTCATAGTTTATATCTATCTTTTTACTTACTAAATAATAGAAAGTCATAAAATTTACCTGATTTTTTAATCTATATATCAATTGTGATATATCTTCGCAGGCTTCTTTAATATCTCTGATTATCTGTTTACTGGCAAATATCATTTTAATTTCATATTCAAGCTCATTCTCTTCTTTTTCTTCCTGTAATCTTTGCTCTTCCGCAATTCTGACTTCTTCTTCAAGTCTTTTAATTTCTTCTCTATCTTTTTCAGACAATAAAGATTCCTCAGTTTTTTTTACTAATCCTTCAATATCTTCTTCGCTAACATTTGAAAAATACCAGCTGTATGATTTTTTTTCTTTAGTGATTAACATTAAATCCAGAAATTCTTTTGCCGTTTCTATATCACAATCCTCGGAATCTAAAATTATTTTATATGTTATTACTTCATCTAATGAGTTATCTCTCTTATAAAGCTGTTTTTCTTTTTTAGACATAGATTCAATTACTTCTGAAAATGTTAATTTTACTTCTTCAAATTTTGTCATAAAATCTTTACTCCGTATTCAAATTTTTTTGCATAATAACCACTAAGTTCAGAAATAACCACTTTCTTATACCCCGAACTTGCATGAACAAACTGATTATCCCCTATATAAATACCAATATGAGATATACGATTTTTTCCCAGCGTGTCAAAAACAATTAAATCACCGGCTTTTAACTGTCTGACTGTCGCTTTTTTCCCTGCCTGTGCCTGCTGATAAGATACTCTCGGAAGATCTACATTTAAAGATTTTTTATATACATATTGTACATAAGACGAGCAGTCAAAAGCTCCATTATTACCACTCGCCCCATATATATAGGGAGTTCCTAATTTTGAAAAAGCCACATCTAATATTGCACGTCTCATTGCCTTTTCTTTATTTGATATAGTTTTTCTTGTTGATATTTTTACTGTAGTACTTACTTTCTGTGCTTCTTCCTGCTGTTCCTGCAATATTTTTTCCTTTTGTCTTCTAAATGATATTTCACCCTTTGAAAATACTGATGTTGAAAATAACAATACAAAAAATATTATTTTAATTTTTTTCATTTTCTCCCCCTTCAGCTTCCGGGATATTTCTTTTAAAAGCTATCTTATTTTTTTGAAATTTTTCCTGTTTAGTTAGTATTTTAACAGGTTTTTTGGTATATTCTGCTTCATCTTTATCTTCAGTATTAATTGTAATTTTCTTTCCTGTACTCTTTGTATTCCCATAATAAAGGCTCTGTATCTCAGGATATATACTATTTATTTTAGTTATATAATCTGTTGTTTCCTTTATTTTAAGCCACCGGCTATTTTTTAATCTACCACATCCTGCATTATAGCAAACAAGTGTTTTTACTATATCTCCTGTCTTTTCATAATCTCTTTTAAGGTGCATTACTCCACCTTTTATATTTCCTTCTATTGTATTATTTACTTTGAATTCTTTGAAATTGAAAGGCATTAATTGTAATAATCCTTTTGCTCCTGCTGTAGATACTGTGGAATGCTTAAAATGACTTTCTGTCTTCATGACAGAAAGTACCATGACCGGGTCAAAATCATATTCATTTGAATAATACACTACATTTTTATAAATATGCTGCGCTTCCTCATTTGATAACTTAGGATTATGACTTTTCATATATTGAATTATTTCTTTTTCTGCTGAAAAACTGTTGTATATGGATAAAATCAGTATTATTAGAAAAAATCTTACTATTTTATTTTTCATCTTCTACCTCTTCTCATTATTAATTGATTTTACAAATTTGTAAGTTTTTATTCTTAAAATATTTATTGACAAAAGACTGATTTCCAATACTATTATAATTGGAATCAATCTTAATATAGTAAAATCCCTGATCTTCATAAATGGAAACCGGAACAGTATCCGAAGTTTTAAATAAATATCCGGCCAATTTCATAAAAATACCTCCTACAGGCTCTTATTCTTAATGAAATAATAAGAACCTCAATTATATTTATTAGAATTTTGGAATTTATTATATTTTTATTTTATGTTATAATCACTTTGAAGCCGTACTCTTTTAATTCACGGGTTCTTTTTAAGGAATATCACGCAATAATTCGTAGTTGGCAGCTATTTTTTATTATCTGTGATATTCCTTTTTTCTATTAGTTTTTGCATGGATTTTCTCCTTAATCGGTACACTTTTCGATTGGATAATTGGTTTTAAAATAGCGGTATAAGAAAGTACGCTTTATATAATATTTCTTTTTGGCATACCTGCCCGTAGTATCTACTGTCAAAACTATTTATTTGTTTTGACAATGTATAGTAACAGCCTTTGTCTATTTTTAAGCTTGGTCTCTCCATATCCAACGGCAGTATTTCCCCGTAGCTTTCTTCATTTACAAATATTCTGTTTCTTTTTATTTTCACTCTGTCATTATAATCAGCCACTATTCGCTTCATTGGATATCTTATTTTTCTCACCTTATAATATTTATCATATTTATCATCCAAATCAAATATTACAATATCATTTTTCTTTACTTTCTTTGCCGGAATTCTTAAATATATCCCGATCGGCAGACTCGGTTGTATATTTACCACCAGATAAGGAGAAAGAATTATTATTGATAAAATTACTGTTACATATATTATTATAGTTCTTCGTCTCATCATCATACTATCTGTGTTATTCCTCTCAAAATTTTTCTTAATATGAATGCTACAATTGTAAAATATACTATATATGTAAATACAGCCAGATAATCAGACCCATTTGCATTCATTTTTACCCCGTCAATTATTCTAAGTGATATTGATATGAATATAATTGAACCAAACATTTGCAGTATTGATTTACAAAAAACGGTAAGCGGATTTGGAATATAATCTTTTAAAAAATCACTAAACCAAAACGGTAATAATAAAATACTAATACTATTTGCTATAATATAAGTCATTACTACTCTTGTTATCTGGAACACTATATATGCAAATATTGCTGTTGTGTATAATATTGAACCCATTATTATGGTCATTTTAAACGGACTTAACATTGTCATAGTATTCTGGATAATTTTAAAAAGTATATTAGATGATTCCGAGCTGAATTCTTTTATTAAAAACTGTATATTTTCAATATATGAAGTCATAATCTGATTAAGTACTTTATAGTTGTCTAAATCACTACCAAAAGCTTTAGCGGCTATAAAACACATGCTTAAAGCTGTATTATTTATTATTGTATAGTTTTTTATTATAATTATGAAAAAAACAAATTTTAATAAATCAAATTTCATATCTATGAGTACTGTACTTACACTGTTAAAGCCTGACTTTATACATTTTAGAGTGAAAGTTATTGCAAAAATATATGTCATAATAACTATAAGTGTTGTTTCTAAATTTTTTACTCCTTTTGCGAATACATCGGCAAATCTGGCTATTACTTCGTCAAAATCTATTATATAGCCTGAATCGTAATATTTATCAGTATCTTCTGGAGAACCAACAGCGGAACCTTCAGGTGTAACAACGGTACCGTCTGTATTAATAGGTTTATAACCGTTATTTACAAGAATTTGTGAAGCACTTGTCGCACCTATATAGTGACTATCTGTACATAAATTTTTTATATCATTTTTTACTCCACCTTTAGGATACGGTTTGCTATTTGAGGCATGTGTCATTCTCACTCTACAACTATCTATGACTTCTGTTATTATACCAACATGCCCCGTTGTCCCAGAAGAATATGGGGAAAAGTGGGCTATATCCCCAGCTTTTAATCCCTCTGTTCCTTTTCCTTTTATTATTTTTCCACTTGCCTGATATAGCCCTTTGGCTGTTGCTCCGTAATCAGATTTTTTTCCTGATATTGAAGTCATTCCTACGGCTCCCAATCCACGACTTATAAAACTTGAACAATCGTAAGTATTAGCTCCCCAACGATCATTCATATCATACTTAGAACCTATTTTTGAATTAGCCCAACTAATTAAATTTTGACGAAATTTTGTATCATCATAATTTCCTTTATCTGAAAAACTTAAGCAATTCAATATTATAAATAATAATAAACAAATTTTTTTCATTTCTCTCCCTATTCTATTTTCCAAGATAAGATACTGTCTATATTTAATTTATCATCTAAGAAAACTAAAGCTTTTTTTCTAGTGTCATATGCAAAGTATTGTTTCAAATTTTTATCAAAGAATACTACTAGTACACCATTTTTAACTTCTTTTATATCATAGAAATTCATTCCTGATTTTCTATCATAGTCTGGTTCTTTCATACATTCTTTTTCATCATCCCAACATTCATAGCCTAATTGCCATTTTCCTTTAAAAAATCTTATAATATTACTTCCATCTGCACCCTTTACTCTCCAAGTTCCTTTTAACTTATCAAGATTACTTTTCCCGTCAGTATTTAACTTTTCCGCCATTACCATCATTCCTAAGAACATAAGCATTAACAAAATAAACTTCTTCATGATATCACGTCCTCTGTCTATATATTTTTGCTCTAATTTTATGTTACTTTTTACCTTTCCCTTTCTGGAAAATAGACTTTGCTTTTTTTAAATTATCTGCACCCGAACTTCTTTTTGGCGGCTCTTCATTGTCAGTAGCTTTTGAGATTCCCCTTCCTACTGCACCGGCACTTTTTCTTACAACTGCTGTTCCTCCCTTCTTCATTACATTTGAAAAGCTTTTTACTGTCCCGCCTGCTTTTATTCCTGCGTCTACTCCCATTTTAGCCAGTCCTGAACCGCCTGCAAATACTCCTGCTATTGTCAATCCTGTACTTACTACTGTATTTATACCCTGACTTGCCATATTTCCCAGTCTTGCAAAACTTAACCCTGCTCCGCTTCCCATTAAGATATAAATTGCCATTGCTTCCATACTTAGAAATACTGCACAGATTATACCAAGCAGAACTATAAAAAACAGCATTGCTGATATATCATTTTTGCTTTGACTAATCCCTATATTTTTCAATTCTTCCAAATAATCCTGCAATACTACTATAGAAGTATTCACTAAGACTAAATAAATACTTATTTTCAATCCGCTGATTATGAAAGTCTTCATAATTTGCTTGGAGAGATCCGCTAAAGGTGTAAAAATATTTAGAGGAAGAGTAATAAAAACATAAATTCCAACTCCGTAAAACATTAGAATAGATGTAAAAATTGATATTAGAATAACTGAACACAAAATTAAAACAACTAATATTATTAAACCATAAAATATCCCGCTTGTCCCGTTAAATTTTGAACTTATTTGTGTAACAGTTCCTATTATCTCTCCTAAATGCCCCCATATCTGATTAAAGTTAAACATTCCATTGCTATCAACAAAGGATTTATCGCCGCCAAACGCAATACCTACTTCAAGAAAAAAATTTAGAAAAAAATTCAGTATATCTTTTGCTGATTTGATAGAAATAGCTACAATAACAAATTTGAGTACTTTATCTTTGAAAAGTTCAATTACTCCACTCATATTATCTATATTTTTATAACAGCTTATTGTAAAATCTATTGCACACAAAAGTGTTGTGATAATAAGAATATCTATTGTCAGGTCTTCTATCCCTTTTAGCATAGGGTCTGTATATAAACTCAATAATTTATTTAAATCCATAATATTAAATAAATCTTTTAAATTTCCCATGTTTTACCTCTTTCTTCGTTGTGCTTTTCTCATCTCGCTGATTCTCTTTTCTAAAATCTGATTCATGATTTTTTGCTGTTCCTGATCTAGTTTTATCTGGCCAGCTTTTTCTAAATAATCTATTGCCTGAATTCTGTTGCTGTTATTAATCATATCTGTAATTGACGATATCTGCATTGATAAATTAGAATTCCAGCTATTTAAAGTTTGCAATAACTGTATGGGATTTTCTCCCTTCTTTGCCTGTTTTTTAAGATACATTGCATTAGCATTCACTGATTTTTGAGCTTTGGACTGATAATATATTGACTGCTTCATTGAATTTTCCGACAGATTGTTTATTGTACTGGCATATCTGTCTATCATTGAAATATAGTTAGTGTTTTTTACATCATCATAAACCTGACCAAGATACACTTCAAAATCTCTTGCGTCTCCCAAAAGTCCTTTCACTTCATTCTGAATTGCAACTAAGTCGTTAATCATTCCTGCATATTGACCCAACTCATTACCCAGAACATCTTCCGGAAGATTTTTAATCTGTTCTATCATCATTCTCATTTTTTCCAGTTCATTTCTTAACATTTTTATCTGATTTGTCTTTATTTCCAATGCTTCATAGTATGTCTTCATCTGCCACACCATGTCCGCTCCGCCACCGCCGAAAATCCCGGCATTAATATTAAAAGTGAATAGAAATAAAAATAACAGGTATTTTAGTTTTTTCATTAATTACACCTCGTTTTCTTTATAGCTTAACCATTCCCGGTTAATTTCATCTATATTATTTATTTCTCTGCAAATTTGGTTTATTTTTTCTGTATCACTTATATGGTTTGAACCGACATAATAAATAGCTTCTTTTCCTAATTCAAATCTAATGAGAGCTGAACCTATCTCATTTTTTACAAAATATTCCCGTTTAGGAAGTGCATTTTGTACTTTATCTATCTCTTCATCACTCAATCCAATTTTTCTGTATAAATCCCTGCTTCTGAATGCTCCCTCATTTGGGAGCATAATTTTAGTTTTACAGCTTTCTATAATCACTTGTGCAAGACTGCTTTTATCAATCTCTGATAAACTTTGTGTTGCAAAAACAACTGAAGCATTCTTTTTTCTTAATTCTCTCAGCCATTCCTCAAGCTGTTTTTTCATGTATTCATTATTTAAAGCTGTCCAAGCTTCATCTAAAAATATAACTGTCGGCTTACCATCAAGCATTTCATGTTCTATTGTAAAAAATAAATAATTCAGCAGAAAGTTTACTAATTTTGTGTCTTTCAATATACTGTCCATCTCAAATACTACAAAATTACTTTTTTTCAATTTCTTTTCCCGGTTAAAATATTTTTTATAAGTTCCGTCAATATAGTTCTCATAAATTGCTTTTAATCTATTATTCGTAAGAAGGTTATTAAAGCTTGTAAATGTTCGTTCCTCGTCACTTTCCAGAGCTGTCAGGTTAAGAGTTTCTGTTATATGCTGTTTTTCATCTGTTGTTAACTGCTCATTTTCCAGTTCAGCTATTGAAAACAACCATTCTCTTACGAAACTTTTGTATTTATCATCATTAATTTTTTCCATGATCTGGAATGAAAATTCTGATCCTATATCATAAAACTGCCCGCCTGAACATTTACAAAGAACCTCACTACTCTTATTTTTATCAAAGAATATTACTTTTGCATTTTTATACCTCATAAACTGTGAGGCTATTAACCCAAGTAATACCGATTTACCTGCTCCCGTAGGACCGACAATAAGAGTATGACCAACATCAGCTACATGAAGATTAAAGTTATATATATCCTCGCTGTCGGTTAATGCATGCATTAAAGCATGTTCTTTTAACTTATCATTGTACGGAAAACCCAGAAACGGTGTACTTGCTGATACCATACATAAAAGCGAGGTAGAAGCTGTTAACCCTGTTCTTCTATTTAGATCATTATTTCCTGCCATACTTCCAAAATACGAGTGATACATGTTATATATATCATTTTTACACCAAAACCCGTGAAATGTTGTTATTTTGGTTATAGCATTTATTTTTTCCTGTAATTTTACTAAACTTTTATCTTTTATTATAATTGTTGCTGTTAACTGCCCGAATAATGCTTTTCTCCCTCTTAATTCTTTTATGGCTTCCTGAGTTTCTTCTACACGTTCTCTTGATATTTCGTCTTCGTATCCTTTTGAATTAGTAGCATATTCTCCCGGTGAATGTGTTGTTACGTCATGATACTTCCTTATATTCTTAAACTTAAAATGTAATTTATTCTGCTTTTCTACCCTGAATCTTACAACATATCTGAAGGTAAAGTTTAAGCTTTCCAATTCTTTTAATATTCTAAGCTGAATAGTGTCGGGAAAAGTTAAAAATCCTATACATGCTACATACTCACCGTTTATTTTTGAATATTTTTTATTATTCTCAAATTCCGAGAAAGAAAAATATTCATCTAATGAGTTGCTCTCACTTATGACTATTCTTTTATAAAAATCATTTGTTACCTGTGATAATAAAAAAGCCTGTAGTTCCTCGCCTTTTATAGTTTCTATATCTAATACAACAGGGTCAATCTGACTTATAAATTCATGTATTTTATCATTAAATGATGATATATATTTTGAAAAATCCTGTTGCATTTTCTTTTCCAGTTCTTTATTTTTTTTAATTAACTTCAGACTTTTAAATAATTTTTTTATATAATTGGATCTGTCTATACTAAAATTTATTGTGATGTAATTCTCTGTTGTATAACACTTATATTTTTCATTGAATTTTTCCTGCTGAACATGAAATATTGTTTTCGTAGGTATTGGTATATTTTCTCTTAACCTTTCAGAGAGTATTTTTCTTTTTCTCTGTGTTTCAAAATATATGGTAAAATAGTCTTCATAATCTAATTTTTTTATTGCTTCGTTTATCTTTGAAAAAATAAACTCCTGCATATCAGGACTTTCAAAATCCAAATTCCTGTATGTTATCTTCAGTGTCATCTGAATTGAATCATTTTTATTGTATACTATACTTTCTTCTTCATCCAAAAAACAAAAGTAAGGTATACGATCTTTCAACATAGCTGTTTTTTCCATTTTCACTCCTTCTAAAAGCCGATTTTTTTAGGCATTTCAAGGTTATATATCAGTATTTCCAAAATTAATTTATCTTTTACAGCCTGAAAAATTATAAATCCGCCGATTAATAATGTTGCTCCTAATGTCAGTGTTGTCTGAACAGGTATTGCCTCTTTTAAAAAAGTCATCAGTCCTGCTATTGTTACTACTACTTTTAAATAAATCGCAGGCATTCCGAAAAAAGTTTTTGGCTTCATCAGACTGTTATAAAATACTATTTCCATTTTGGCCGCCTTTCACATTTTGTAGTTTAAATTCATTTGTGGTATAATCATATCCTTGTATTTCCGCTATTTCTGTTATTTTCCTTCTGCCTTCTACTTTCTGAATGTTAATTAATATATCTACAGAATTAGCAATAAATGAAGCTGAATGTTGGGGTACTATTTTATTGTGATTCATTAATAACTGCTGTAATCTGTAAATTCCACCTATGCAATTATTTGCATGTACCGTTGACAGTCCGCCGTTATGTCCTGTGTTCCATGCTTCTAACAGTGATAATACTTCTTCACCGCTTCTCATCTCGCCTACTATTATTATGTCCGGTCGCAACCGCATACAGCTTTGCATTAACTTACTCATTGTTGTTTTTTCACTCGATTCAAGTTTTACCGTATCAGGTGCAGAACACTGTATTTCGTCAGTATCTTCAAGAATTATAAATCTTGTTTCACTACTGCTGAATTCATTGAGACAGGCATTTATAAAGGTTGTTTTCCCTGAGCCTGTCCCGCCTATTATCAGGATATTTTTTCTTTCTTTTATCTTATGTACAATATATTCTTTTTCTTCTTCTGATATAATCTGACTTTCTACATAATCATTAAGAGTGTATATTTTTCTTGCTTTCTTTCTGATACAAAAAATTGTTTTATTTTTACTTTCCTGTCCTGAGATTCCTTCAAACCTGTCTCCTGTTGCAAGTATTCCTGATATAATACTGTTTTTATCCCTTGACATCTCTTTTTTATTTTCTGAAGTCACTGCACGGATTATTAACATTGATTCATCTTCATTAAAATGTATATCTGTCTTGTATTTTCTCTTATTATCTTCAATCCGGACATATCCGTCTACATTAAGCATAATCTCCGTTACATCATCGTTCAGTAAATATTTATGGATTTTAGACATTTTCTGCAATGCATAATTATTTTTGATTATTTCCTCTTCATTTTTCATTTTATGGCTCCTTAACAGATTGATATCTTTCTATTACCGGCATTAATTCAGCTGTAAACTCCTTTAATTTCTCCGGCATTTCCAGTAGATATTCTATTTTTGCTTTTTTAAAAAATTGTAATGCTGTATTTTTTTGATTATTAAGCTTCTTTTTTCTTAGTTCTTCCAATCTTTTCGCTGTTCTCTCTATTTCCTCATTTACTGACATTTTATGTCTCCTTCTTACTCAATAATTTTAGTCTTTTTATAACTCTTTTGATATTCTAGGCTTTATTTTTGTTCTCTTTAACATTTTTTCATTTTTATAATACACTATCTTATTTACTACTGCCGTCTTATTTCCCATTAGTAAAATTGCCTTATTCGCTTTCATGCTTCGTATTTCCTCTACTGAAATAACAGGCTTTTGAATAAAATTACCCCTGATATTCATATTCCCTTTACCGCCTAGTAATCCAAACATCGGTGGTCTTTCTTTTATTGTTTTTGTTCCTGTTAATTTTGATATTAATTCTATATTATTCATGTCATCATCTAAATTGAAAAAACATTTTATTTTACAGTTTGACCAGAAACTTGAATTAATATCATATGTTTTATTTATCTGATTTGAATCCTGAATCACAAGTACATATTTAATTCCAAAACTCCTTGTAAATGTGATTGTTTCCTCTACTACATCTATTCTCCCGAAGTTAGTAAACTCGTCCAGTAAAAACATTATTTCCCGGTTATTTTTATAATATTCTTTACCTTTTTCTTCCTGTGGTAAAAGTTCTGTCACAATACTTGATATTATTATATTAAACAGCGGCATTAAAGTTTTACGTTGCTTAAAATCTACCTTTAAGTACAGGGAAATCGGCTTTTTATAATGTGTTAAATCTCTTCCTGTAAATGTGTTTTCTTTTATTATTTCTCTGGTTACTGATCCCAGAAAATGGCTTAGTGTTGTTTTTAACGTCATTAAAATACTTGTAAATGTCTCATCAGGAGTATCTATAATCCCGTTAAATGCTCTCTCTATTTCCGGGTGGATCCGCTTCTTTAAAAGTTTTAATTCTATATAGTCATAATAATCAGCTATTTTCAGTATTTCTTCCCTCGTTATTCTAAATTTTATTTTCAGCCATTTAACATAGTCTTTCAAATTTTCTCTATTCAGAAAGTTATTTACATCATTCATTGTTATTTCTCTGCTCTTTACACTATATAATAAATAAAGAATTATTCCCTGCAACAACATTATTGAACTGTCTATCCAGAACTGTTCCTGTCGGTTATCTCCCGTCGTTGCTTTTACGATATTTGCAGCTACCAGTTTAGAATAAGAGTATTCATTTTTACTGCCTTTCTTTATAATTGATAACGGGTTATATCCACATGATTTATAATCTGAAAAATTTAAGTAAAAACACTTATTCCCCAGTACTTCTTCACGGTATCCCGAACTTTTATCAAAATTCTCTCCCTTCAGATCAGCTATGATACAACTTGTATCACAGCCATCTACCAGTGTAGGTATTACTATTGACACTCCTTTCCCTGAACCTGTTGAAGCTGTTAACAATACATGTGTTGCCGAATTATCAATAAGTTTTTTTCCCAGATAACTTCCTATGATTACCCCGTTATTATGAGAAAAATGTACTGTGTTAGTTCCATCCATTCTTTGTGGATAAAATATATCTTTCCCGTTTGCCAGCTTCCCGCTTCCTCTTGTCCGGGGTCGTAAATCAAATAAGAACATTGTTGGTAAAATACATAATATATTTAAGAAAAAGTCTATATTTTTTACTTCCCGGATTTTCAGAAGTATTTTTAGTTCTTTCCCGGTTAATACTCTTTTTTCTCTTTTATCTAATATTCCTGACATTACAAATATATTTTTCTTTGATTCCCTAAAAATATATTGTGTTGTCTTTAATCTTGAATTCCCTATATTTACAGCGAGTATTTCCAATAAATATCCTTTAGTCATAAAAGCCAGCAAAACCAATATCCCTGACACAAATTTTTTCCAGTGGGACTGACAAAAAATCAGAATTTCTGAAATCATTATTTTACTTCTTTCTTTTTAATTTATTATATGGCATTAAAACCATATCATTATTTACCATTACCGAGAATTTTGTCCCTGCTTTTATCTTAATAGTAGGCTGTTGATTTAAATCTCTTTCAATAATCATATCTCCTGCACTTTGCAGTTTTGATGATGTGTCATCTGCTACTTTTCCGCCAACTGTTGCTCCTACTGATATGTCTGTTTTCCCGTTACCACCTAATTTTTTATCAGCACTCACACTGACTCCTGAAGATATGAAATTAAAAACACTTGATAAAATTATACTTCTTAACAGTTTTAATGTATGATTATTTACTTTCCCTTTTATTCCTGCCTGTCCCGTTATGTCTATTCCCTGCATTGTTTCCAGATTAATACTGTAACCATTCGGTAATATTATTCTCTGCCATATAAGCATTAATCTGTTCTGGCCATACGTAATTCCACTGTCATATGTCCCGTAAAGCTTTGAACCTTTAGGTATAAGTAAATATTTCCCTTTTATACTATCAAATACATCTTGACTTACTATTGCTGTTATATTTCCTGCTAAATCTGAATCTATTCCCGTTACCAGTACTGCCGGTATAAGCTCTCCTGTTTTTATTTCATATTTACTCACAGGAGCTGTAAGTCCTGAACTTAATTGAAATTTTTGCCCGCCTTGTGATTGTTGCGGCTGTCCTTCCTGATCCGCAGGCTGTGTTGCAGTATTTGCCTGTTTTCTGTCAAATGAAATTGGAATATTTTTTCCTTTTTCTGCTAATTTTTTCCCGGATTGTTCTTTTTTGATATTTTCTTCCCCATCACCGGGTAACTCATCTGTGTCATAATACGAAGGATAATTACCATATGTATAATCTGACCGGTTATCCTTTGGCATATTTAAATCAGAAGTGTTTTCTGCATTATATGTTTGTAAATTACTATCATCATAAGAAAAATATTCCTGCTGATTTTGATTGCTTTGATAATTATTGTCTGCTTCCTCATCTTCTGTTTTCCTGTTCTCCAACATATCCAAATTTATATTTTCTGCTGTTTGAATATCTGCTTTTTTCTTCGGTTCTTCTTTATCCTTACCGGGAGAAAATAAATATATTATTCCTCCCAGTACTAAAATTACAAAGAGAGGTACTGTTATTTTTTTATTCTCTTTCAGTTTCTCAAACATATTTTTTTCTTCTACTTCATCTAAAAGCACCTGTTCTCTTTCTTCTTCCTGCCTGTTCTTCCCTTTATTTGAGGAATATGCAGGGTCTCTTTTTTCAGCCATAAATATTCCTCCTAATGAACTGTTACATATCTGTTATTCACTATTATCAAACTCTTTTTACCCAATACAAACTTAAATTTCTTTGCTGTTCTGTTTATTACTATTTCTCCATTATTTCCTATTATAACCGGAACTTGCGAATAGATTCCGTCATCTCCCTTCAAAAAAACTACCGGCATTTCAGACATATTCTTTTTCATTTTGAAGTATGTTTTTTCTCCGTCATCAAATATCTTATCCGGAGCAAATGCATAATATTTATTTGATACCATGTAATCCATATTTATTTTTTCCGGAATTACTGCTCCTGTTTGTATGGAATTCTCGGAAAATTTTATCATTTCTGCTGTCTGGGGATAGTTCCACTTTACAAGACTGTTATATTCATTAAGTGTTGAATTTACTTTTATGTTATATAATCTTTTGTTTGTTGTTATTATTACATTTGTGGCTAAGTCTTCTTCCAAAGGCTTTATAAATACAAATGTGGCATTTTTAGCTCCGCCCTTTGCCTCATCTATTTGCCAGTTTTCTGTATCCCCTCCGGCTAAAAATGTTACTTCCTCATCTGCCGCCAGTTCAAAAACAGTTAAGAAGTCAGGGGAAGCATACACCTGATATACATTGTTCTGATTATATGTAAATGTTGTCTGTGTCTTTTTTAATGCTTCATCACGTCCGCTTATAATCTGTGTACTTGTATTTGATATTTTAGTCTCTATTACTTTAGGCGGAGTGTAGTCTCTTATCTCCGTCGGAACATATCTATCCATGCTACTGGCTGAAATAGACACTATCATTGATAATATTAATATTATTTTTTTCATTTGGTCTCCTTTTTTCTTAAAATATTTAAATTTCTATCAATTTCTTCATTTCTAAGAGTATTTTTCTTTAAAAGAAAAGAAGCTTCTTTTTCTATTTTTTTCTTTGACATTTTATTATTTAAAATGAGAATTTCTAATTTTGTACATAAGTAAGTATAATTAACATCATTCATATTATTTCTATATTTTATAAAAAAAATATAGAATTCTTTTTCCGAAATGAAAACTCATGCTGAAAAGAAATAAACTTATTATTATATAAAAAATAGTAGTTATAAATGAAAATATAAATATTTTCAAAAGTAGAAAAAATAACTCAAATAAAGTTGAAATACCTTCAAGATGAAGATCCATAAAAATTGTATTAACTATACAAACTATGAGAAAAAATATATAAGAAGAAAAATATATATCATCAAATTTTTTATCTCGGAATTCTTCCTCTCTTTCAGGACTAATATAACTCATTTTTAAAACCTCCTTTTTTATCTTTGTTTACCTGTTATTTTTCATATTTCACGACCTCACTTCATTTCAGAAATTACTAAATCTGTTATAACGAACCCAAAAGGATTTTCAGTCATCATCTTTTTTGTTTTTACTGGAATAAATCCCGTCTCAATTATTGCTGTATACTTCTTTTTCATATTTATTTCATCAAAAGAATTTTGAACCTTTTCTGTCCATATGATCTGATATCTATTTTTGTTCTTTTCCATTTTCACAATACTATTAATTTCTACTGACACACTTACCTGATTTGTCAGCTTTTCTGTAACTTGATTTTCTTCCAGACTTTTTTTCAACTGTTCCCCGCTCTCTCTTGTAAAAAAACTCTGCACTGAATCTATATTCTTCTGATAGAAAGTTTTATCTGTCGGAATACTCCGCACTGCTATTAATATTTTGGATAAAAAGTAATCCATCTGTTTTTCTTTCATACTGTTATTTTTATATTCATTGTCCAATACTTTTGTATTCGTAATCTCTCCTGTCTGCATATCTACTTCTACTACATAAGGTATGTTCTGACGTCTCATCGAAACATAACCTAATACCATTGTACTCATCAGAAGGCAGACTACAAAAAAGATATTGCATACTATTGATACTTTTAATACCTCTAAATTTTTAAAATAACCTTTGGAAAACATATCATTCAATTTCATAAAGTACCTCTGTATTTTTTTCTACAGTTACAGTTTTCGTCTGTAATTCTTTTAGTATATTCTCATCCAGTGTTGCTCCTCCCACAGCTACTAATATTGTTACTACTGCTCCCACTACCGCTATTATAAATAGCGTATGAAAAAGTGTTACTATGAATCCCTGTGAATCACTTCCTGCTATTGCCTGTACTCCTTTCACTCCAAAAAACAAAATTCCTACTGCTACAAGCACCTTCTTTACATCGCCAAAGAAATCCTGTAATACTGTTATTAACTGTGGAAGATATTTTGCTCCTGTTATTGCCGAAAATGACATACAACACATCAGCAAAAAAATCATAAGTGTTAAATATTTTCTCTCTAATATTCTATTCATTTTTATTTCTTCCTCTCTCTTTTTAATTCACTATTTTTTAGAATATCACGCAATAATTCATAGTTGGCAGCTATCTTTTTTTTATTTTGACATTCTCTGTTTTTACTCCTCTCATTTTTTTGCATACAGTAAAAAAATATTATTGGATTCACTATTTTTTACCTCCTTTCATTTTTGTATTTATCGTTAATTATATTTACGATCTGTGTTATAATACTCCTGCGAACCTGTGAGCAAAAATTGCCTGCAATTTTCGATTGTATTTTTTGTAAAAAATCAATCTTTTCATAGATTTTATCTATGAACAGTTTCTAAATTTAAAGTTAATTTTTACTTTAAATTTAAGAAACATGTAGCGTGCATTTTTTTATTTCTCTCAATCGTTCACTTCTCATAGCTTTGAGTTTACTTTTTTTGAGACAAAAATCATCACTCTCGATTATTAAAAGCTATTCAACACTACTAATAACATATCATTGCTCAAAATTGAAAAGGTAACCATTTTTTCTTTAACTTTTAGTGACTTTTTCCCTGTTTCATTTCTCTATACATATTGTTATCATTGATATATACCAGCTTTACTTTTTAAAGAACAGAGTATTTACAGGGTTTTAAAGTGCAATTATTAAAATTCCAATTACCGGATTAACGGATACGGCTTCTTACCTTGCCTTTGTTTTGTTCTTGATTCTGTTCTCTACTCTGATCTAGATTTTGTTCATAATTCTGTGTTTTTTCTTTCTGTAAATCTTCAGAAAATATTCCGCCTTTTTTCAATCTCTCATATTTTTTACCTACTTTCATAATTGATATCCGGGAAGCATTATCTTGACCTGTTCTTCCTATATTTTTTAATGCATTTATCTTTTTAAATAAACTTATCACCTGCATTGTTTTTGACATTGAATTTTGATACTTTCTGTTTATCGTTTTTTTCTCCCCTGCTGTGTAACTATTTTGATTTTTTTTAATCCTGTTTCTCTGATTTCTGACTCTGGCATTTTTTTTCAGATTAACAGATTTTATTTTTTTTATATTGCCTTTTATGTTGTTCATTTCTTCTGTTGATTTCATTTTTACTATTTTCTCTATATTATTTTTTAACTTTGTATTTTCTGCATTCAGTTTTTTTAA
>JAITVW010000138.1 GCA_031285605.1 Fusobacteriales bacterium
AAAAGCTAATATTACCAGAAAAGATTACTATATAGAGAAAGCTCTTGAAGAATTAAGCAGGCTCCATTACAAAAATAATGCACACGGCGGTTCGCAGATCAGAAATTTTACTATAAAGAACGAAAAAATTTCATTAATTGATTTTGAGGAAAAAATTCCTGAAAAATATATAGATGAATTTAAAATAAGAGATCTTCTTGTATTTATTCTTTCATTGCAGAAAGCCGGTTTTGAACCTGATGTAAAAAACATATGTGAAATATATAAAGAAAAAACTTCAAAAGAAGTATACGAAATTTTGAGAAAATTTTTAGTTAAATATAAATGGATTTATTTTTTAAACAGCAGAATTTTTTCAAAAATCAGAATGAAGGATGTAAGAGATTTTATAGCAGTTATAGAAAAAGTTGATAAATAAGAAGAGGATGGAGTATGGAATCTAAAAGAGCTTTGATTATAAGTTTTTCAGGAATAGGAGATGCTGTATTAACTGAAGTTTTGTGTGAAAATCTGAAACAGATGTTTCCGGAAATAACAGTCGATATGGTAGTGAAAGATAATAGTTTTCCATTATTTTTGAATAATTCGGCAATAGATAATGTCATACCTTATTATAACAATGAGAGAAAAAATTATTTGGAATATATAAAAAAGACATGGAATGTTATGAAAAAAAAATATGACATTATACTGGATGTAGAATCTACACCAAGAAGCGAGCTTTTTTCTTTATTTGGAAAAAAAGCCGGTTATCGTGCGGGATGGTACAAAGTGTCTAAACATAAGTTTTTATGGATGAAAATAAAAAGAGGATTTTTTTATAATAATAAGATAGCAAGAGATAATAAAGAAAGTGTTACTAAAAATCTTACAAAGTTCTTAGACCCTCTTATTAAAATTTCATCTTTGGAAAACTATAAAAAAACTTTTGATTTTAGAATATGTATAACAGATGAGGAAAAACAGGAAATGAGAAAAATCATGAAAGAAGCCGGATTAGATTTTTCAAAGCCTGTAATTATGTGTGCAGTAAATTCTGTGAGTAATGGGAAAAGATGGCGTAAAGACTACATGATGGAAGTTTTGAAATATATTCTGAATAATTATGATTATCAGCTTTTACTTTTTTATACGCCAAATGAAAAGGAATATACTGTAAATCTGGCAAAAGAATTACAAAACAACAGGGTATTTTACAGTATAGAAACAAGGGATGTAAGGGATCTGGCAAAATTAATGGCAAATTCAGATTATTATTTTGGAAACGAAGGCGGAGCAAGACATATAGCACAGGCTGTGGGACTTCCGGGCTTTGCAGTATTTTCACCTGATGCATCAAAAAAGGACTGGCTTGTAAACAACGGAAATACAGATTATGATGGTATAGAAGCAAGTGATATTCTGGGAGACAGTGTTTATAGTATGAGTGAAAAAGAGAGGTATGATGTGATTACACCCGGAGAAGTAATAAAAAGACTTGAGCCGAAGCTTTTAAAGCTCCGAAAGAATTCAGATATATTATTTGAAGAGATAAAGAGGTAAAAATGAATATATTAATTATTCACACAGCATTTATAGGGGATATAGCATTGTCCACGCCATTTGTAAGGGCTGTAAGTGATAAATATCCCGATGCAGGTTTATATTATTTAACAACACCTGCAGGAGCAACACTTTTACAGAATAATCCTTTAATAAAGGAAGTTATTGTTTTTGATAAAAAGGGAAAAGACAAAGGACTGAAAGGTTTTTTTAAAACAGCAAAACTTCTTAGAAAATATAAATTTCATACAGTATTCATACTGCACAGATATCTAAGAAGCAGTTTTCTGGGATATTTTTCCGGAGCTGGGGAAAGAATCGGCTTTGATACGGCTTCCGGCAGTTTTTTATACACAAAAAAAATAAAATACAGAAAAGACCTTCATGAGATAGACAGATTATTGAAATTTGTCGATGGTGAAACCGGGAAGTATAAAGTGGAGATATATCCTTCCGGCATTAATGCCGGAAACATAGATAAAATATGGCGAAAACACGATATAAAAGAACAGAAAATAATAGCTGTAGCTCCGGGAAGCAAATGGTTTACCAAGATGTGGCCAAAAGAATATTTTGATGAGCTTATAAATAAATTAAATGAGCTTGAAAATGTAAAAATAATTCTTGTGGGTGGAAAAGAAGACAAAGAGATAGAATTAAAAAATGAAAGCAAGGCAATAGATTTAAGAGGTGAAACTTCATTGTCCGATTTGGCGGAGATTTTGAAAAGAAGTGATGTTCTGGTGACAAATGACAGTTCGCCTGTTCATATAGGCTCAGCCTTTGAAAAGCCGTTTATAGCTGCAATATTTGGTCCTACAGTAAAGGAATTCGGATTTACTCCTTCAAATAAAAAAAATACAGTTATTGAAATAGAAGGTCTGGAATGCCGTCCTTGTGGAATACACGGGCATGATAAGTGTCCTTTGGGGCATTTTAAGTGCATGAGAGAAATTCTTCCTGAAAAAGTTTTTGAAATTGCAGCAGATAAATTAGAAATTAAATTAGATAATACTCTAAAGGATTCAGAGGAATAGTATGAAAATTTTGATAATAAGATTTAGTTCTTTTGGTGATGTTCTAATGACATCACCGGTTTTGAAAAAAATAAAAAAAGTTTATCCAGATTCTGTGATAGACTTTTTAGTGTATGATAGTTTTTCAGAAGCTGTGACTGATAATCCCAATTTGAATAATATTTATATTTTTCCTAAAAATAAAAGTAAAGATTTTGATTATATAAATAAATTAATCTCTGAATTAAAAGAAAAAAAATATGATTATGTAATAGATCTTCATTCAAAATTATTGTCAGGATATATTGGGAAAAAATTAAAGACAAATTATATTAAATATCAAAAAAGAAAATGGTGGAAAACTATATTGGTAAAGCTGAAATTAATTCGGTATAAAGCAGATCTGCCAATAGTGAAACAGTATTTCAGACCATTAAAAAAATTAAATATTTTTTATGAAAATGAAAAAACTGAATTTTTTTTCAATTTATCTATTGAAGATAATTTAAATAAGAAGTATAATCTAAATGAAGAATATCTTATTTTAGCTCCGGGAGCATCAAAAAATACTAAAAAATGGGTTTATTTTAATGAACTTGCTGTTCTTTTGACTGAAAAATTAAATATGAAAATTTATGTCATAGGAGGAAAAGAAGATTTCGGAGTAGTGAAAGAAAGCAAAAATATCATTGATTTATGCGGAAAACTGTCATTCAAAGAAAGCGGTGTTTTATTAAAGCATGCGAAGTTTTCTGTAACAAACGATTCAGGTCCTTTTCATATTTCCGTGGGGACAGATACCAAGACTTTTGTTATTTTTGGTCCTACTGATTCAGGAATGTTTTTATTCGGAGAAAATGAAATATTAATAAGTTCAAATCAGAAATGTTCGCCGTGTTCGCTTCACGGGGATGATGAATGTCCGAAGAAACATTTTAACTGTATGAAATTATTACTGCCTGAACAGGTATTTGAAGTGATTAAGGAGAAGATAAATGAAAATACTGGCAATTGAGACATCGTGTGACGAAACTTCGGTTGCAATAATAGAAGACGGAAAAAAAGTACTGAGCAATATAGTTTCCAGCCAGATTAAGATACATGAGAAGTACGGCGGAGTAGTTCCTGAGATAGCCTCAAGACATCATATAGAAAATATTCTGCCTGTTTTTGAAGAGGCGCTGGATGAAGCCGGATTATCTGTAAACGACATAGATTATATAGCAGTAACATATACTCCCGGATTGATAGGAGCATTGCTTGTAGGAGTGGCTTTTGCCAAAGCGGTCAGTTATTCCGTGGGAATTCCTCTGATACCGGTACATCACCTTAAAGGTCATGTATATTCCGGTTTTATAGAATATGACATAAAGCTTCCGGCAATATCACTGGTTGTTTCAGGCGGACATACCCTTCTTTTGAAAATTAATGAAGATTATGAATTTACGCTGATGGGAGAGACACTTGATGATGCAGCCGGAGAAGTGTATGATAAAATAGCAAGACTTTTAGGGCTGGGTTATCCGGGAGGACCTAAAATTGAGAGTTTGTCTGAAAAAGGTGTACATGATTTAAAGATAAAAAAGCCGCATGTGAAGGAAAATGAATTTAGTTTCAGCGGAGTAAAAACATTTGTAACCAATTATATTAATAATGAAAAAATGAAGGGCAATGTTATTAACAAAGAAAATATAGCAAGATCTTTTCAAGATACAGTTATTACAATTTTAAGTGAAAAAGCAGTAAATTTGTGTAAAAAAGAGGGAATAAAAACATTGACAGTTGTTGGCGGTGTGTCTGCAAATAAAGCTCTAAGAAGAAAAATGACAGAAATGGGAGAAGAAAATAATATTGAAGTTTTTTTTCCGGGCTTGGAATACTGTACTGACAACGCTGCCATGATAGGGGTAGCTGCATATTATGAATTAAAGAAGAAAGGAAGAGATTATAATTATATTTTATTAGATGCTGTTGCTTCTAAAGATATGTTTTTATAAAAATCTTTAGGTTTAGGAGGTTAGACACATGAAATATCTGGAAGATATGAATAATGAAGAATTACTTATGATTGCAAAAAGGGAAAGAATACTGTTAAGCTTAAAATTCTTGAGGGAAGAGTTGATAAACAGCCTTGAATTAAAAGGTTATGAAAAAATGGATCCTGTAAAAGCTGCACAGGAAGTAGAAGAGCTGGAAAAAGAAAGAAACCGGCCAAAAAAAAATGAAATAAGAATAGCAGCTGACGGAAGTGTAGAAGTAGTAGAAATACCCTTAGAGGCACATGAAATAGAAGATGCACATGAAATTAAGGAAGAACAAGCACCAAAAGATGAACATTCGCGTGAGATTCAAAATGATCTTGAAGTAGCTAAAGAAATAGCAAGGGAGATTGATGAAGAAATGATGAGAAAAAATATTGTTACTGAAACTCCTGATACTGAAAAAGAAATAAAATCAAATAATGAAAACGGAATGGAAAATGACGGGAAACTAATTGCTGCATCAGAAAAATCAGTTGAGGAGATAAATGTAATATCTGAGGAAAAAAACAATGAAATAGTTCCTGCGGGAGCAGAAGAAGCAGAGGTGAGACCTGGTGAGAGAAATAACATAAGAATCGTATTTCTGAATCAGGAAGTAGAGTTGCCTGTAAGAAAAAAACAAAAAAAGAAATATCATAGAAATTTTATATTCAGAAGAAGTGCAAAAACATTAAGAGATAAAACAAGAGGTCTTTATGATTTAAGCTCAAAGATAGAGTTTTATCCGACATCACTGGATGAAGACTTTGTAAACAGAAGAATAAAAGAAAGAAAAGTGCAGAATTCCAAGTATGTAATAGGAAATGAAAGAATTTCAGAAAATTCAGATAAAAAAGATATATTTTTTGATAAGGCTCCTCTTCCAAGTGCTTATTTTGTGGATGAAGTGGTACTAATGCCTAAAAATAACAATACTTTATTTACATACTGGGAAATCAGGGATGATACATACAATAAATTAAAAGAGGAAAAAAATATACTCAATAATGTAGTAATTAAAGTATATAAGAATGGTATCGAAGATCAGAGAATAATACGCAGTGAAAGACTGGGAAGCCATTATATACACAATATAGAAGCAGCACAGGATTATGATGTGAGTATAGGCTATGAAAATGCTGCAGGCGAATATACAGAAATAGCTCATTCTTCAAAAGCACTTGCACCAAGAGATAAAGTCTCTGAAAATAAAGATCTGAAATGGCTGGAGGTTAATGACAATAATGATAAAAAAGAACTGGAAGCTGAAACAGACCATGATACAGGTGAAAATTATATAGATGAAGATGTCTTTTCAGTATTGCTTGAGAAGTTAAGAAATGTAAGATCTTCTTAAAAATAACAGATTATGCTTTGTTTTTAACAGAATAATACTGAAATATCAGTGTCTGCCGCCGGTAAGGAAACAAGAGAGCGGAGTTTTGATTTTGCATGTTTATTTTACAGATATATATAGTTTTAAATTTTTTTCTACTTTTTTTAAAAAAAGTAGTTTTTTTTATTTTAAATTTGTAAGAATTATGATAAAATCGGAGGTATGGATGATATGAATAATGACGATATAATGAAAAAAATAGAACAGGAAAAAGACAGGGCATATAATAAACAGCTTGAAAAGAATATTTTTTTGGGTGAATATAAAGAGAGGGTAATTGCTGCTTTGACAAAAGAAGAAGTAGAAGAGAAGGGAGTGTACAAGGAAATAATTCAGGCATTTAAGACAAAAGAAGCAAAAAACCTCAAAATTGCCAGAGATATAGAGTTCTCAAAGATAAAGGACTATGTTACGGAAGCTGAAAAAATTGGTATAAATTATCAGCTCGTAGACGGGTTATCTTATTCAGGAAACATAGGTCTGGTAGTGTCAGCAGATGATGCACTGGAAAATCCGGTGGAAAATCCTATAATAAAAAGTGTACCTGAAAGATTCAGGGAAAAGGGTCTTGCTGATGTATATTATGAATCAATGGGGGAAAAAATCTGTGAATTTCATAAAAAAGTTATACATGACGAACTGCCGGAATTTGAAAGTAAATATAGAGATGTTACGTTAATAGATAAAGTTCTGGGAGTAAAATGTCCAATAGATGAAAAATTAGGAGGAAAAAAACGTGGTTGATGGATTCAAAATAACTGGAAAAAAAGCATTGAACGGGATAATACCAGTAAGCGGGGCAAAAAATGCGGCACTGCCTATACTAATAGGAACACTTGTGGAAAAAGGAGAGTATATTATCAGAAATGTACCGAATCTGAGAGATATAAGAGTATTGGTAAAACTTCTTGAAGATTTGGGAATGGCAGTGGAGCAAATTAATGAAAATGATTATAAAATAATAAATAATGGTTTTAGAAGAAACGAAGCAAGCTATGAAATAGTGAAAAAAATGAGAGCTTCATTTTTAGTTATGGGTCCGATGATCAGTAATCTGAATGAATCAGTAGTTTCGCTTCCGGGAGGATGTGCAATAGGCTCAAGACCTGTAGATCTGCATATAAAAGGTTTTGAGGCACTTGGTGCAGAAATTACTCAGGTACATGGATATATTCATGCAAAATCTGATAATCTGAAAGGTGCAGAAATAAATTTAAAGTTCCCGAGTGTAGGGGCTACAGAAAATTTACTGATGGCAGCAGTAAAAGTTCCCGGAAAAACAATAATAGGAAATGCAGCAAGAGAACCTGAAATAGTAGATTTGGGAAATTTTTTGATAAAAATGGGGGCTAAGATAACAGGTCTGGGGACAAGTTCTATAGAAATAGAAGGTGTGGAGGAGCTTCATGCGTGTGAATACAGTGTAATGCCGGACAGAATAGAAGCAGGAACTTATATTATCGCCTCTATAATTACAAACGGTGAATTAAAAGTAAAAGATGCAAGATTAGATGATCTTGGAGTTTTCAAAACTGAGCTTGAAGATATGGGAATAGTTTTTGAGTATGAAGACGGGAATATACTAAAAATAAACGGAAAACTTGAAAACCTGAAATCTGCAAGAATAAGAACAATACCTCATCCGGGATTTCCCACTGATATGCAGCCGCAGATGATGCTGTTATTATCACTTATTAACGGTACAAGCGAGCTTGAGGAAACAGTTTTTGAGAATAGATTTATGCATGTTCCGGAATTTAACAGAATGGGGACTGATATAAGTATCAGACACGGTGTTGCTGTGGTAAGCGGAGGACTTCCCTTAAGCGGTGCAAAGGTAATGGCATCTGATCTGAGAGCAGGAGCCGCTTTGGTGCTGGCAGGACTGGCAGCAGAGGGAACTACTGTAGTAAACAGGGTTTATCATATAGACAGAGGATATGACAAGCTTGAGGAGAAATTAAATAAAGTCGGGGCTAAAATCGAAAGAATAAAACTAGATGCATAACAGGGAGAAAAATGGAAAAAATCATTGGATTAAATGCTGTAAGAGAAGCACTTGACAGCAGTAAAAACATTGAAAAAATTGAAATTTACAAAGGTACTAATAAAGACAGAATAAGAGATATTTTGAGCAAAGCCAGCAAAAAGAATATAAAAATTTTTTATACGGATAAACGTCAGGAAAATTCTCAGGGAATAGCAGCTTTAGTTTCTGAGTATGACTATTATCTGGAATTAAATGAATTTTTGGAAAAAGTTTTGGCGAAGCAGAGCTCGATAGTCTTAGTACTGGATCAAATTCAGGATCCAAGAAATTTTGGTGCAATAATAAGATCCGCAGAATGTTTTGGCGTAGACGGAATAATAATTCAGGACAGAAACAG
>JAITVW010000208.1 GCA_031285605.1 Fusobacteriales bacterium
CAAGGACTATCGGCAAATATAAAAAAATTAGAAAATTGTAAAACGGCACAATGCGTGGCTGACCAAACAATAAGTGTAATAAATATATCGAATGGTTTAACATTAACAGGAGTTCAAGCACAAAAAGATATAGTGCAAGCTAAGCAGAAAGCACCTACATGTGGGAAAAAATGTCAAGCGTCTTTAAAAGAAAAAGAAGAAAAATTAGATAAACTTTATGATATAACGAAAGAAGGATATATTAGTCTTAAGCAGACCGAGATTGATAAATTAAATAATTTGGAATCTGGAAAAGTAGTATATGAACAAGTGAAAAATACAGACTATTTAAATAAAGGTTTTAATTCAAACGGTGAGTATGATACTCCTGAATTTAGAGAAGATTTGAAAAATATAGGAGTCTCACTAATAGTTACTGGGCATCCGGCAGCTATAGTTGTTGGTGGGTTTCTAGCATTACCAAGAGGATTAGATTATTTATATGACGGCACAGCTTCATTTAAAAGTGGGGATATATATGGAGGAGTCCAAAACTTAGCAGGTTTAGCTTCTTTGGGGTTAATAACAGGGATTAGTACACAGAGTAAGAATACTAGTTTAACTCAAACGACAGAAAAAGAAAATAGTAAACTCTTTAGTAAAGACGGAATATACATATTACCAAATAACACAAGTTTAGTAGGTGTATCAGGAAATAATGTAGGAAGAATAAATTATGTAAATGGTGTGCCTAGTAATTATTATGGAGTAATTGATGGCAAATTGGTTATGGGGAATATAGGAGTAGAAAGTGTTTCAAATCAATTATTTTTAAATAGTTATAATGGAATAGCTAGTATATCAGTGAAATACGAAGTAGACACCAGTGCATTGAATCATGCAAGTTTAGGTGACTTTACATACAATAATAAGACAGGAGCCGTTTCAAAAATGAAAGGTGGAGGTCATGGACAAGATAATATTGATTTTTTGGAAAAAAATGGACTTGAAATTAATATAGTTAAAACATATCCAAACGGAGTTAGAATTGGAAATGTGCCAGATCATAAGACACCTTCAAAAAGAACAGGAGAAAATCAAGCATGGTTTCCTGAAACTTGGACAAATACAGATATTAAAAATGCAGGAGATTATGTTGCAAACTTAACTGGTAATACTAATTCACCAGATGGAGTGATAATGTGGGGAGAATATATGGGAGTTCGTGTAGGAGTTATAAAAACTAACGGAAAACTAGGAACGATATTTCCAGATGCTAACATACAGCCTAAAAAGTAGTGGAGTTGATTATTATGTTTGAAAATGAAGTAAGAAATGTACTGGAAAAGAGAATGAATACAAATGATGAAGATGATTTTACTATATATAAATATCGTGATGAATTAGTAGAATTATTAAGTAAAAATGAAGAAGAAACAATAAAAATTTTATGTGAATTAAGTGAAGAGGAAATATTATATGTAAGTGAAGTTTTTGAAGAAATAGCAGAAAAATTACAAAGTTGTAGTTATATAAATTTCCTTTGGAAACTAGAAAGAAAATTTCCGAATTTAAATCTTAAGAGATGTGTGGAAGTAGCAGAAAATTTTGTAGATAAAAAGTGTTGAGTTTTAAAAGTATTAACTGTAAAAGTAGCATACGAACAAGTAAAAAATACAGATTATTTGACTAAAGGTGCACCATCATACGAATTAACAGAAAAAGATAAAGCTGATATGGCAGATATGGGATTATCTTTAATGGTAACAGGACATCCAGCAGGAGTATTAGGAGGGGCATTTTTACTTCTTCCAAAGGGACTAGATTATTTATATGGTGCAGCATCTGATTTTAGAAAAGGAGATATTGAAGGAGGAATAGTAAACAGTGCAGGTTTTATTTCACTGGTTACAGTGACAAGTGTAGTAGCATATAATTCTAGTGGAAATATAGTGAAAAACAATAAAAACACTGGGACAAAAACAGTCGAAAATTCCTCTAAAACTGATATAAAATCAGAGAAAGCTATTGAATATACAGAAGGAGCTATAAAAAATGCTTTGAAAGATGCTGAGTTACAAACGCAACAAGGAAAAATAAGTTTACCAAAGGTGGAGCGTTTAGGAGAAGCTATGCAGAAAGGTAAGTATATACCGCCAATAAAAATAGATAAAGGAATAATTGTTGATGGAAATCATAGATATGTGGCTTCTAAACTAACAGGAATAAAAGTAGAGACAATAGATTGGCTGGGTGGAAAACCAGAAAGAATAATAAGCTGGGAAAATTTAATTGTAGATCCGGCAGATTGGGGATATTAAAATTGAGAATATATACTAATTCAGATGAAATGATTTTAAATTTAGATATATTTAGTTTAGAAAATCAAAATATTAAAGAAATAAATTTTCATAGAGCACTTTTAGATAAAATGAAAATAAAAAAAGTTTTTGTGGAGAAGTCAAATTTTAGGAATACTATTTTTAATGATTCAATTATTACAAATTCTATCTTTAAAGACAGTGGATTTATAATGTCAGAATTTGAAAATGTAAACATAACGAATTCAGTTTTTGAAAATTGTAATATGATGTTTTCAAACTTTGAAAATTCTATTATAGTTGACACATGTTTTAAGGCTAATAACATGAAAAATGTGAATTTTAAAGACACAGTATTGTTTAACACAATATTTGAAAATATTGAAAATTCTCAAAGTATTAATTTTGAGAATGCGTATTATAATTTAAAAACTCAGTTGCCGGAAGGGATAGAGGATAAAGAAAAAAAAATGTTATTTATTGATAATGAAATTGATGAAAAATATATTATATTGAAAAAAGAGTTTGAAGGGAACAAAAATTATGACGAAAAACATCCTCTTAGAGAATTTGATATTTTTGTGAAAAATAATTTGTATAACTTGAATAAAGAAGATGACAATAGTTTTATTTTACATTTAATACTGAGTGATATTATATTACGATATAAAGTTATATTTAAAGACTTTGCAGACAGAACTGATAAATTTATAAAAAATAAAGATATGTATCTTAAAAATTTTTCTAATAAAGAAAGAGGGAAAATAAAATTATTAATTGAAAGCTATAATGAAAATATACATTTGAGTCAAAAGTATTAAAGCTAATTAACAGACCCGTATGCCTATTGGTTTTTAAACTATTTTAAAAGTGAGCTGAAGGCAATGTTTCCGGGAGCAGAGGGAGTGTATACAAAAGGACAGCTGGAAACATATTTTAATCAATATACAACAGATGACGGAGGCTTCATAAGAACAAGCTCGGGAAGATTTCCGCTG
>JAITVW010000086.1 GCA_031285605.1 Fusobacteriales bacterium
TCGTAGAGGTAACAGTCTATTCTGAGTAGCTAAAACTACGAGGAGGAAACAGTTACCACTCTACCATTAAAACAATTATTACATAAAGTAACAAAAATTTTAAGTAGTTAATTTAGCTATCTTAACTACATACATATTATACAAGGAGGAATAAGAAGAGTTACCAAAGTAACAGATGTACTGGTTCCCATTATGGCTGTTATTTATATGTTGATTGTATTATTTATAATTTGTATAAATTTAAAGCTGATTCCTTACTTTTTTGCAGAAGTCATAAGAGGGGCATTTTCTCCGAGGGCGATATTCGGAGGTGCTTTCGGAGTAGCATTGGCACAGGGGATAAAAAGAGGACTTATGTCAAATGAAGCAGGACAGGGGACAATTACAATGGCTGCCGCAGTAGCAGATAATGATCATCCCTGTGAACAGGGATTCGTACAGTCAATAGGGGTTTTTCTTGATACAATAGTGATTTGTACTCTTACAGGTTTTGTAGTTGTACTGGCACATTTATGGAGTAACGGGGCAAGCGGTGTAGAATGGGAAGCAATAAAAAATTCAAAGCTGGATGTTTATCTGAATTCCATACAGTATCTGATTCCCGGACAAAGCCTTGATGCAGTAATTAAGTGTATAGTTTCTTTATGCTATGGGTTATTTGCTTTTACGACATTGATAGGATTAATATTATTTACGGAAATTTCGGGAAGCTTTATCAGTACAAATAAATATTTTGTATTTTTCCTCAGACTGCTGGGAGCAGTTTTATTTGTCCCTTTTGGTGAACTTACGGTACTCTCGGGACTGGAGCTTGGAAATTTATGGTATATTTCTGATTTTATAAATATTATGATAGTTTATGCCAATGTACCGGTAATTTTACTTGGAACGGGAATAGTGACCAAAACTCTGGATCATTATATCAGAACAAAAGGAAAAAGATTTGTTTCAAAGGAAATCGGTATTGATACAGAAGTCTGGAAATAATTATATCTATTTTTATCTGATTATGCTATAATACTTTCTGCAGGTAGTAGTCAGTATTTCACGGCTATAAAAGTACAGCGTGTACTTTATAAAAGGTTGTATCCTTAAGGATACAACCTCTTTATTTTATCTGATCTCTATTTTACTATTTATTTAAATATATTTTTATGTAAAAATAATATGAATAATTGAAGAAAATTGTTTTTTCACTGAGTCTTGTGATCTGAAAACTGTCTCTGCTAAATATTTCCATAACTTTTCTTATTTTGAATTCTTTATCCGGAAAATTCGTATTACTTTCCCTTATCAGAACCATTATTTTATAGTTCGTTTAAAAAAGCTTCCCCGGAAAAACCGGAAACTTTTGATATTTTATCTTTATCAATCCGGTAAACAAGAATGGTAAAATTTATTTTTTGTTCTGTTTCATGATCTGAAGTAACAGTTATAAATGAAGTATTATTTATCCAACTGACAAGTTCAATGTTTCCAGAAGGTCCTATATAAAAAACCGGAGCACTTTTTTTACTTTTTATGTCATATAAAAATAATGCAGTGTCGGCATCTCTAAGTTCTTCACCGCTGTCACTTATCTCAAGACCGTATGAATACGGATCAAGTATCATACTCTTATCAGGAGAGAAAATATATTTATCTTCAAATCTGCCGTCATAAATAAATTTATTTTCCATTGTAATAGTATCTTTCAATTCTGAATCATCAAGCTTTTGAAATATAATTTTATCTTTTCCTGTTTTTTGCAGAAGATTTTTGTACCATGAGCTGTCTTCGATAAAAGACTTGTAGATTTTATAATCATCCAGCGTAGGCCTGTTATTTGTATCTTTATAGCAGGAAAAGAATAATGTCATTGATAAGACCAGTAAAAGATATGAAATTTTTTTCATGAAAAATCACCTTCCTGTATTAATTTGGCTCAGTGCTTTGTCAAATGACTTGCGTGATATATTAAAGCTGTTAAGAGACTGTAATAACTGCTTGCTGTTGTAATAACCTATGTGCAGTATATCACCGAGTTTTTCCCTTCTCAGTTTTGAGTCTTTTCCATAGCAGAGATTATTATTTATAAGATCGTCAAATGTATAAGAGTCCGGTTCTTTTGTATCATGGAAAATTATTTTAGTTTTCTTTAAAGCTTTGATTATAGCAGTAGGATCTGCATTTTCCACGCCGATATTATTATTTTTAGTTCCTTCTTTTCTTGAAATAAAAGCATGTTTTGCATCTGGAATATGTACTTTTATAAGATTTCTGATTTTTTTTCCCGCAAAATCAGGATCTGTCAAAATAATAATATTACTGGTAAGAGATATTTGTTTCAACTTTTCAATAGTTTTTTTCTTAAAGGAAGAATAGCCGTGAACAGCAATAACATGAGCATCTACGGCCTGTTTTACAGCTGTTATGTCATCTTTCCCTTCTACTACTATAATTTCTTTTATTTTAGGTTTCATTGGATTCCTTTCTGAAAAAATGTCCTGAGCAGTTTAAATTTAAAATAATTAAATAATATCGGTGAATTTTTATCAAAGACAGATATCAGACCCGGTATAAATCTCTATATTATTTTACACTATTTTAAATAAATATGCGAATAAATAAAAAAAGGAAAATTTTATATCTATATTAAAATAAGGATTTCTTTTAGATATTATTTTTTTGAGAGATACTGAAATTTTTATGCATTATAGTATAAATAGTTTATAATATTAAAATGAGGTGTTTTTATGAAGAAGGTTTGTATTTATTTTATATTTTTTGTATGCTGATGGAAACTACAAATGATTTTACCAGTGTAAGCGGAGTATTTATGGGGTCGGAAGAAGGAAAATATTATACAGTGACATCTGAAATATTAAGTCCCGGGAGCTGTTATACATATAAGGAGAATAACGGTCGAAAGAAGAAATTGATAAGAAGATAAAAGAAATATGTAATAAAAATTATTGCGGTAAAAATATAGATTATAATAATGAGGAACTGGAAACAGTGGCGGGTTATTATAACAAATGAGAAAAAACAGATAAATTATAGAAGGCTGTAACCTGTTAATCCAGTGTACAGCCTTTATTTTATTGTTTGATTCTGTATAATTCAAGAGCTTTCAATACCCATTTCCATGTATATTCCACAGAAGAAATTTCCATTCTTTCTTCAGGAGTATGTGCTCCGTATATATTAGGCCCGATAGATATAACATCAAGATCAGAAATTTTACCTGCAAAAATTCCACATTCAAGACCGGCATGAATCGCTTTTATTTTAGGAGTTTTTTCAAAAAGATTCTCGTGTGCTTTTGTAAAAAGCTCCCGCAATTTAGAATCTTCTTTGTATTCCCATGAAGAATAGGAAGAATCTACAGTAAAACCGGCATTATATAAATTTGAAATATCTTTCAGCTTATTTTCAAGCTCACGAAGTGCTGAGTTTACAGAACTTCTTAACAGCAGCTGAATAGACGAAACAGTATCACGGGTTCTTAAAACACCCATACTTAATGAGGTCTCGACCAATCCTTCTATATGCTCGCTATTAGCAATAACACCGCTTGGAATTTCACATAAAAGATTAATCAGATTAATGCTGTCCTCTTTAGAAAGCGGTTTTTTATCAGCAGCAGTACTTTCTTTTATTTCCATTGTGAGGTTTTGTTCTGTTTTGGAGTATGTAGTTTTTATCTCTTCAAAGAAAATTTTACTTTCCTTTATAAAATTATCAAGTTCTGCCAAAGTGATATTTACTATAGCAAAAGCTTCTCTGGGGATAGCATTTGTTTTGTCTCCGCCTTTTATATCACAGAGTTGGAATTTAAACTTTTTCGCCAGTTCAGATAAAATGAAAGATAATATTTTGATGGAATTTCCAAGCCCTTTATTGATATCCGAACCGGAATGGCCGCCATTCAGTCCTTTTATTTCAAGAAGAATATTTTTAGAGTCAGCCGGCTCAGAACCACGGGTGAAATTAAAATCTATCTGTACTCTGGAACCGCCGGCACTGCTGACATATATCTCACCTTCTTCTTCAGTATCTATATTAAGCATTGTTTTTCCTTTTAAAACAGAAACATCCAGATTTTCTACTCCTGTCATTCCGGCTTCCTCGTCAGCAGTAATAACAGCTTCAATCGGAGGATGCATTATCTCATCTGAATCAAGAACAGCAAGTATGACTGCCACTGCAATTCCGTTATCAGCTCCGAGAGTAGTTCCCGTTGCTTTCAAAAAACCATCTTTTACAGCCAGTTTAATACCTTCTGTTTCAAAATCAAATTTAGTATCACTGTTTTTTTCCCAGACCATATCCATATGACCTTGCAAAATAAGAGGGGAGTAATCTTCGTATCTTTTTGATCCTGCTTTTTTTATTACTACATTTAATGTAGCATCCTGATAGACTTCCAGATTTCTGTCATTGGCAAATTTAACAAGCCAGTCGCTGATTTTCTTTTCTTTTTTTGAACCTCTGGGTATTTTACTGATTTCTTCAAAAAAGTAAAAAACTTTTTGAGGTGCTAAGTCTTCGGTAATATTTTTCATATTTTCACTCCAGTCTGTATTTATATAATTTGTTCAATTAGTTCTTCCAGTTCCTGCATTTCCTTTTGATTAAGATCATGCCCGGATTTTAGTTTTTTCAAAATCTGGCTCTCATGTCCCAGACTTGATTTTTCCAGTATTTTAATAATAAGCTTTTTATAAAATTCCATAAATATAGTCCTCCTTTATTTAAATAAATCTTTGAAACTTAACTGTACATAATTCCTTTTGGCAATATGGCTGAGATGTATCCCTATCAGTCTGAACGAATCTTTTTTTGTAAGATCGGATAAAAGGGTAAGTGCTGTAGTGTATATAATATCACTGTTTCTTGTATATTCATTAAGTGTCTTTGATCTTGTGATTGTAGAAAAATCAGAATATCTGGCCTTTAATGTAATTGTTTTAATATAAATATTATCAAGTCCGAGCTTCTCTGTAAGCTTGTTAATCTGATGCAGAAGAGTATCACGGATAGTTTCTATATCATCAACAGTCCTGCTGTACGTTTCCTCCTGTCCGTAAGACTGTCTTTCGGAAATATAGTCAACCTCGGAATCATCAATACCTCTCACTAGTTCAAATATTCTTACGCCTTTATTAGTACCGAACATGTCAATTAAATTATTTTTTGTCAGGTTAAAAATATCATTAACAGTATTAATTCCCATATTATTAAGTGGTTCCAGACTTTTTCTGCCGATTCCGGGAATGATGCCTACTGATTTATCCTTTACATAATTATGAAATTCTTCACGGGAAGAAATAATAAAATAGCCGTTAGGTTTATTAGCATCACTGGCAAGTTTGGCAGAAAGTTTATTGTAGCCTAAACCCACTGAGCATGTGAGTCTGGTATGTTTATAAAGAGAATTCTTGAATTTTTCAATAAAGCTTTCAGGAGTATACTTCTTCATATATTCTGTAATATCAACATAGCCTTCATCAGAAGAAACAAATTCACATTTATGTGTAAGAGACTGGATGAGATTTTGTATTTTTTTCCCCAGTTTTTTATAATAATCAATTTTTACCGGAAGAAGAATTAATTCCGGACACAGTTTTTTTGCCGTAACAGACGGCATAGCAGAGCGGATACCGTATTTTCTTGCCTCATAGCTGGCTGTGGTAATAACGCCTCTGCCTACAGCAATAGCTTTTCCTTTTAGTTTAGGATTATCCCGCTGCTCTATAGAAGCATAAAAAGCATCCATATCATAATGCAATATACAACGTTTCATAATAACACCGTTCAAAATTCATTCCTTATTTTATATATTATGGCTGCGGATCAAATAATCCGGTATTGAAAATATAAAATGTACAATCAGCCGGTCTGTTATATATATTATCATGTTTGAAAAGTAATGGCAATAAAATGAAGATACTTAAAAAAGACTTTTGTTAATTATTATGAAGTAAGCTGAGATAATAAATTAATTATAATTGAAAATAGATAAAAAAATACAGGATTTTCAAGGATAAATAAAAAAACTAAAGTTAATTAAGACAGTAAAATCAATGGTAAAATAAAAAAAACCGAAAAAAAGTAAAAAAAAGGATTGACAAAGCAAAAGAGATTTGGTAATATATATCTTGTCGATGGAAAATAAAGACGACAAAAGGACAATGAAAATAGAAGAAGAAGCAAAAGCCAAGAATAAAGATGAAAAAATAAGGTAGTGAAAAAATAAAGAATTGAATGAAGAGTTTGATCCTGGCTCAGGATGAACGCTGACAGAATGCTTAACACATGCAAGTCGATGAGGAAGTTCTTTTAGGAGAGTGGTAATCATGGCGGACGGGTGAGTAACG
>JAITVW010000096.1 GCA_031285605.1 Fusobacteriales bacterium
AAACGGAATTGATGTGACAATGGTAGAAATATACAAGCTTAAGGATATATATCCGTGGTATTCTCCTATCTGGAGAACTTTTATAGAATCACAGGGCAATCCTATAGAAAAGGGTTGGATACCGAATTTTTACGGTAAGCAGTATCCGGATATGGCAATAAGAAATATACTGCGGGCAGTAAATGTAAAAGCAGATCACAGAAAAATTTTTACTACTGAAAAATCATTAATATTAACTTCGGCTAATATTCATGATGCGAGTTTTTATAACAGTAACACTTCTTTTGAAGTAAACGGGAATATTATCAATGAGTCTATAAAAAATGCAAAATTAGTGGGGGAATTTTCAAATAAAGATATAGATATAGAGCCCGATTATGAATATCCCGATTATGAAGATTCCAGATATAAGGTCAAGATGATAACAGAGCTGAAAGTAGGAGAAGCACTGGACAGAGATATAAAAGCAACAAGGGCTGGTGATAGAATCCAGATAGGAATGTATTTTTTATCTGATAAAGAAGTCATAAAACATCTGATAGATGCTGCAAACAGGGGAGTAGAAATACGAATGATCCTTGACAGAAATAAAGATGCTTTTGGAATGGATACAAACGGGCTTCCAAATAAGCCCGTAGCCAAGGAAATAATGAAGAAAACAAAAAATAAGGTACAAATAAAATGGTATTTTACAAATGGAGAACAATTTCACACTAAATATATGAAAATAGAGAAGAAAAACGGAACAGTAATTATAAACGGCGGTTCTTCAAATTTTATAAGAAAGAACATCAGAGGATTTATAATGGATGCTAACCTGAGGATAATAACTGATACAGAGGCACCTGTTAACTTAGAAATGAACGATTACTTTGAAAGATTATGGAATAATGAAGACGGGATATTTACATTAAACTATGAAGATGAACCGACAACAGGAATTTTTAGGGATACTTTATTTCATATAGAAAGATTTACAGAAATTGGATCATTTTAAATATTTTGATTAAAAAGAGGTAGATGTTAAGTATGAAAAGAATTTTAATATTGTTTTCTTTATTATTAGTGCTTTCTTGCGGAGAAAAGAAAAATGAAGATAATACAGAACAGAAAAAAGATGCGGTAGTATCAGAAAATATTAATGATGAAAATGAAATAACAGCACTTGGACAAAGTATGATTGATGAAGGGAAAATGGATTCCGGACAGAATGTAGATCAGGCTAAGATAGGGCAGGCCAAGGAAGCTGCGAAAAACGGTGATGTTCAGGCAATGTTGGCTCTTTCGGCTTTTTACTATCAGAGTAATGAAAAAGAAGAGTCTAAAAAATGGCTGGAAATGGCTGCAGAAAAAGGCAATAATGATGCAATAAGAAATCTTGCTGTAATCAGCAGGGAAATGGGTAATGAAAAAGAATACCTGAAGTGGTCGGAAAAATATGCACTGAATACAAATGATAAAAATATGCTGGCAGCAATAGGTGGAACATATATGAATAATAAGAAATTATCAGAGGCTAAAAGATGGTTTGAAAAAGCTTATAATGCTGGGGAAAAAAGGGTAGACATAAATATAGCCCAGATAAATGCAAATCAGAATAATATGTCAGAAGCACTTAAATGGTATAAAAGAGCAGCGGCACGCGGAGAGAAAGATGCAAACAGAGGAATAGGACTTATATATTTTAACCGGAATAGAAACTCCGAAGCGAGAGAATATTTGAAAAAGGCCTATAATTCCGGTATGAAAGAGCTCTCTATGCCTATAGCAATAACATATCATAAGCAGAACAATATGTCAGAGGCTAAGAAGTGGTATGCTATAGCTGCTGCAAACGGGGATAAAGACGCTAAGAAGAATCTGGCAATATTGAATTCAGCCGGATCTGTGAAAACAAATGCAAATAATGATCCGTTGTTTAATTCACCTATTGACGAGGCTCCATCTTTAACAGGAGGAACACCGAATAAACCTAAAACAGCAACAAATGATACAAATAGTACAAATATTTTCAAGAATGGAAATAAGCAGAATCAGGGTGTTACTGTGGACTACATACCACAAGATAAAAAAAACGGAAATTCAGACCCTAATGATATGTTTGACATAGATACAAATTAATTAACAGAAAGTAAAGGAGGGACAAGTGAAAAAATATTTTTTGACAGCCATGTGTTTTTTATTTACTTTGGCTTATTCTAAGCAATTTTTAACAGTGGAAGATGTGAGGGCAGAATATGAACTCATACAAAAAGAGATGTCCGAATACGAGAAAGTAACCGTTTCTGATAATGGAAACAGCACAGAAGGCGGTGAAGCAGTTTATTATTATGAAAATAAAAGACTAAAAGTAATTGTGGCAGGTTATTTCGGCGAAACGGGAAAAATGCATGAAGAAGTCTACTTTGGAGATAATTATCCAATATTCGTATATAAAGAAAGGCGTACTTATAATACTCCGATAACAGATAAAAAATTTAACGAGAAGAGAACAAAGATTCATAAGAAAAGATACTATTTTGATTCAAATAAAAATCTTATAAGGTATATAGATGAAAAAGGAAAAATAA
>JAITVW010000140.1 GCA_031285605.1 Fusobacteriales bacterium
CCTTACCAATACAGTCTGCACATGCTTCCAGTATTGCTTCTGAGAATGTAGGATGTGCATAAATCAGCTCTGAAGCTTCCTCTATTGTTATCTCCATTTCCATTAAGATTACTCCCGCACTTATCATTTCCGTTGCCTTGCTTCCTATTATATGTACTCCCAGTATCTCTCCATACTTATCATCACATATTACCTTTACAAATCCTTCTTCCTCACTTGAAGCTATCGCTCTGCCGTTTCCTCCAAAGTTAAATCTTCCTGTTCTTATCTTCCCGTATCTCTTTAATGCTTCTTCTTCTGTCAGTCCTACTGCAGCTATCTCAGGCAGTGTATACACACATTTAGGCGTATTCTCCAGTCTTATCTTTTCTCTTCCTCCAAGAGCGTTTCCTGCTGCTGTTTCTCCCATCTTAAAGGCTGAATGCGCCAACATTGATAAGCCGTTTATATCTCCTGCCGCATAAACTCCCTCTATACTTGTTTCCATATATTCATTTACTGTCAGACTTCCTCTATCCTGCCCTATATCCAATCCTTCCACACAGCTTAGGTCTGCCTCTCTTCCTATTGAGAAAAGCACATATTCACTGCTTAACCTTTCTCCGCTCTTTAATACTGTTTCTATCTCTTTTCCGTTTTCATTAAATCCTGTTACCTGTTTTTCTGTCAGAAGCCTTATTCCTTTTTTCTTAAATATCTTCTCCAGTTCCTGTGATATCTCTTTATCATTAAAAGGTAAAAGGTTTGGCATTGCTTCCACTATTGTTACTTCTGTTCCATATCCTCTGAATATTTCCGCAAACTCGCAGCCTATTACTCCTCCCCCGACTATCACAAGTCTTTCGGGAACCTTAGTAAGATCAAGTATCGTTGTACTTGTCAGTATTTTATCACTATCTATTCCGGCTATATTCAGATATCTTGTTTTTGAGCCTCCTGCAAGGATTATCTTCTTGCCTTTCAGTACCTTTCCGTCTTCAAGTATTACCTTCTTTCCTTCTGTAAGCTTTCCTGCTGTACTGTATACATCTACTTCGTAGCTTTTCAGTAAGCCTCCCACTCCCTGTGACAGCTTCTTTGTTACCTTATTCTTAAATTCCACTGCCTTTGTCAGATCTGATATATTCTTGGTTACTTTTATACCCAGTCCTCTTGACTGTGCTTTTTCTGCTTCTTCCAATATTTCTATATTCTTTATATACGTCTTGGTTGGTATACAGCCTCTGTTCAGGCATGTTCCGCCAAGTTCCCTCTTTTCTGTCAAAGCTGTTTTGGCTCCAAGCAGGGAAGCCTTATTGGCTGATATATAGCCTGCAGGTCCTCCGCCTATTACTATTACATCATATTCTTTTTCATTAGTTTCAGCCTTCTCTACGGCTGTTTCTTTTACAGTTTCCTCTTTTTCTCCAATATATCCTATTACTGTGAATACCGGCAGTACTTCATTCTCAAATCTTACTTTCTTTAGAAGATAACCGGAGCTTTCAGCTTCTATCTCCATAGTTACTTTATCTGTCAGTATTTCGACTATTGGTTCCCCTTCTTTTACGGCTTCTCCTTCTTCCTTCAGCCACTTTATTACAGTTCCTTCTTCCATTGACATTCCTGCTTTAGGCATTATTATTTCTACTGACATATTTTTCCTTTCTGTCCCGTTATATTAACAGACTGTAAGGGGCTTCCGTTAATTTCTTTACATACTGCATAAACTCTGCTCCAAGTGCTCCGTCTATTACTCTGTGGTCAAATGTTGCACTCAGGTAAATTACTTTCTTTACTGATATTTTCCCTGATTTTGACACAGGCTTTTCTTCTATTGTTCCTACTCCTATTATACAGCTGTCAGGCTGGTTTATTATAGGATTAAAGTAATGAACCCCATACATTCCAAGATTGCTTAATGTTATTGTACTTCCGCTCTGTTCTGCTGCTCCCAGTTTTCCTTCTCTTGCTTTTTTAATCAGGGCTTTTCCTTCTGTAAGTATGTTTCTTATTCCCTTAGCCTCTGTATTCTTTATTACCGGCACCATTAATACTCCGTTTCCTGATACTGCAAAGCCTACATTTATCTCTTTATGATAAAGGATTCCTTTATCTGTTAATGATACATTTATGTCCGGATACTTTCTTACTCCTCTGCTTACTGCAAGGATAAGAAGATCGTTTATTGTCAGCTTTTCTCCTGTTTCATCCATCAGAGGCTGAGCTATTTTATCTTTTAGTTTTAGTAATTTATTTACTCTTACTTCTATATTAAGTGTAAAGGTCGGTGCCGAAAACTGACTTTTTGTCATTCTGTCGCCTATTACTTTTCTTATTCCGGAATATGGTTTTAGTTCTGATTCTTTTGATATTTCCGGGACTGTATTAAGAACAAGGTCTCTTTTGAATATCTTTCCTTTTGTTCCTGTTACGTTTATACTGTCAAGGTCTATACCTTCCTGTTCTGCTATTTTTCTTGCAAGAGGAGTAGCCTTTACTTTACTTTCTGCAAAGCTTTCCACATCTGCAAGCCGGACTCTTCCTTTCGGTCCTGAACCGGGTATATTACCTATATTCAAATTATTGTCTCTTGCTTTCCTTCTTGCTGCCGGTGTTGCCCTGTTTAGTTTATCAGACTGCATAAGAGATTTATTAAAGAACACTGAATTTTCTTCTGTTTTATCTTTGATTACTTCCGATGTCCCGGCCTTTTCTTCTGTTTCACTCACGGTTTCACCTTTCTCACCTATATATCCTATTACTGTAAATACAGGCAGTACTTCATCTTCAAATCTTACTTTTTTTATGAGAAAACCTGAGCTTTCAGCCTCTACTTCCATATTAACCTTATCCGTTAATATTTCTACTACAGGCTCCCCTTCTTTTATTTCATCTCCTTCACTTTTCAGCCATTTTACTATTGTTCCTTCTTCCATAGACATTCCTGCCTTTGGCATTATTATCTCTACTGACATGTTTCCTCCTTCTTGGAAAGTTCTAAAAGCGGTTTTCTTTTATTTTCTGTTCACTGCCTTATATATTGCATCTGTTATATCTTTCTTACTTGGAACTACATAGGCTTCCAGTTTAGGGTTATACGGAACCGGTGTGTTTTTTCCCGAAAGTCTTATTATCTCTGAATCAAGATAATCAAATGCTTCGCTTTCCACTATTTCAGAGACTATTTCCCCGGCATAGCTTCCTCTTTTTACTGCTTCATTAACTACTATCAGTCTTCCTGTTTTGATTACAGAATTTTTTATTGTTTCTATATCAAGAGGAACAAGTGTTCTTGGATCAATTACTTCTACATCTATTCCGTCTTTAGCAGCTTCTTCTGCTGCTTCAAGAACTCTGGGAAGCATTCTTCCATATGTAACTACGGTAACATCTTTACCGGTTCTTTTTATATCGGCAACACCTAAAGGGATAGTATATTCTTCTTTGGGAACTTCACCTTTTGTTCTGTACAGAAGTTTCTGTTCTACGAAAATAACCGGGTTATTATCTCTGACAGAGCTTTTTAGAAGTCCCTTTACATCATAAGGAGTAGAAGGAGCAACAACTTTCAGTCCCGGAATGTGACAGAACCATGCTTCCAGACTTTGTGAATGCTGAGCGGCCGCTCCTGTGCCTGAACCTGCCGGACATCTTAATACAAGGGGAACCTGAGCTTTACCGCCGAACATATATCTCATTTTAGCAGCTTGGTTAACAATGGCATCCATGGCAATAGTAGAAAAGTCCATAAACATAAGTTCTGCTATAGGTCTCATACCTGTAACTGCCGATCCTGCAGCAGCTCCGGCAATAACAGCTTCAGATATAGGGGTATCTCTTATTCTCTCTTCACCGAATTCATCTATCATACCTACAGATACACCAAAAGCTCCGCCGTAGATACCAACATCTTCCCCTAACAAATATACATTTTCATCTCTTCTCATTTCTTCCGACATAGCTTCTCTGATTGCTTCTGCATATGTTATTTCTCTCATTTTTTCCTCCTAGTGTTTTGTCTTACTTAAATTTCAAAAAGCATAAACTAATCAATGTCAAAACACTTGTGCTCCCGCCTGACACTCATATTTCAAAATATATATAGGACAGGATGCCGGTGTTTTGTCTTACTTAATTTCAATTCTCTCCTTAATCAGCATATACATCAGTCAATGCTGTTTCCAATTCAGGATCAGGTGAATTATCAGCAAATTTCACTGCCTTTTCTATATCTGTCTTAGCCTGCTCCTCTATTGCGGTTAATTCTGCCTCTTTAAATATTTTTTCGCTTACAAGATATTTTTTCATTCTTTCTATCGGATCTTTTGATTTCCAATCCTCTATTTCTTCTTTTGTTCTGTACACATTAGCGTCACTCTTTGAGTGTCCCAGCCATCTGTAAGTTTTGCTTTCCACAAGTACAGGTCCGTTTCCTTCCCTTACATACTTAAATATTTCAAGCATTTTATCATAAAGTCCCACTGCGTCATTTCCGTCAACTATATGTCCGGGAATTCCATAGCCTGATGCCCTGTCTGCAATATTCGTAATATTCATGTGTCTTTCCATCGACATAGACATACCGTAGAGATTGTTTTCGCAATAAAAGACAACAGGAAGCTTCCATATAGAGGCCAGATTCAGAGCCTCATGAAAACTGCCTTCATTGGCAGCACCATCTCCAAAAAAGCAAAGTACAATTTTTCCTGTTTTTTTCATTTGCTGTGTTAATGCGGCACCTACCGAAAGACCATGTCCTCCGCCCACTACACCGTTAGCTCCGAGATTTCCGGAATCAATATCGGCAATGTGCATAGAACCGCCTTTGCCTTTACAGTAACCTGCAGCCTTCCCAAGAAGCTCAGCCATCATTTTATTAAGGTCTGCTCCTTTACCTATGACCTGACTGTGTCCTCTGTGTGTGGAAGTTATTAAGTCGCCTTCTTCAAGAGCCATACAGGGAGCAACTCCCGAAGCCTCCTCTCCCATAGAAAGGTGGGTAGTTCCATGAACCATTCCTCTTGAAAAGAACCATGATACTTTTTGTTCAAAGGTTCTTGCTTCATTCATTCTTTTGTACAGTTCTCTATAGATTTCTTTTTTTTTCGGCATTTTTTTCTCCTTTTCTATTGATTTTCTTTCACTCTTCTGCTTCTGTGGTTATATTTTAACTGGTTAGGACAGATAAGTCTTTCCAGTTCCATAATATTCAGATATAAATTCTCGCTGTTCTCGTAAGACTTGGTATTCAGCCAGTATCTTCCTTTAAGCAGGCTGTACTTATTTATTCGCAGATAAATTTTTTTATTTGCGAGTTCTTTTGTCATCATATATTTCAAATCTTTTATTTCATAAACATCTTCCTTGTGATATCCCCTTAGAATGAGTTTATGACTGTCCAGCTCTATTTCCAGAGGTTTTACTCCCGCGATATAAATATTAAACAGTTCGTAGCATGAAGCTAGAATAATAAAGGTATATATATTTATATTGAAATTAAAAATATTTTTTATGACTGCATAAATCAGCAGAAAAACTATAAATATTGAGGTAAGTGTAACAGCAGTAAAATATTTTTTCTTATTATATTTATATGTCATTTTTCCTCCAGACGATTTTTACAGGCGGCTTAGGATATCATCACAGGTTTTATCCATTCCCATTTTTGTGATAAAGGCTGTTCCTATTATAATAGGGATATCTGTTTTGATATCACCGGGTCCGATTACTACCAAGACATCAGGATTTTCATTTTCCAGTTTCATTTCATATATATTTACGCCCTTTACTTCACATTCTACATTTTTATTTGCACAATAGTTCTTAATTGTTTCTACTGCAAATTTCATTTTATTTACTGAAGTTCCTGTTGCTACGAGTATTTTTTTCATGAATTCCTCCTTAGATTATAATTTTGATAAATTACTAAACGAGACAAAAGTATTTCAGCCGGTGTTTTTTAACAGAAAGGTACTAATCTGCCAAAATACTGTTTTTTTATTACAGATATGTTTGACTGCTATCCGTTAATACATGCAGATTTCTCACCCGCGAGAAAACAAGCAGAATATCCGATTTTCCTTACAGGAATCAGTTCGATAAATTCCTGTTTTGATTTTTCATCAGGATAAAGCTGATACTGAACTGATAAAGATAATACTTTTTCTATCTATAAAAAATATTTGTTTTCAAATTTACTTTTTTTATATACAGTCAGAGATAAATATATACTTTAATTTACTCTTCTCTTTATAAAATCTGCATTACCTCTTTTACAAAGAGAAGAAAAGATAGAATTGCCGAAAAGGAATTATTAGTTATTCTGACTGCAAGATATTGATTTTGGATAAGATATTTTATTAAAACAGGAAACCGGAATTTCTCTGAATTGATACCGGAATATTTTCGGTTCCTGTTTTCAGTCATGTAATATATTTAGTTTTGTTACTTATTCAAGATTTCTATGATTTTATCAAGATCTTTGTCTACACCTATTCCTGTCAGAAATGAAACTGCTACAATAACCGGAATATCATTTTTACTTGTGTAAGCGGTAGTAGTAACAATCAAGTCTACTTTATCAGTCTTGTAAGGCAGCTCAGAAACTTTACACTGCTGAATATCTACATCTACACCTCTTTCCTTTAATAAAGTGCTCATCTTATTAACAACAACCGTTGAAGTGGCAATCCCTGTTCCACATGCCACCATAATTTTCTTTTTGCCCATATTTATCTCCTTTTACAAATTATTTTTGACCATAAACGTTTTTAAACAATTCATTGGCTCTTTTTATCTCTTCTTCGGGAAGCTCTTCCGGCTTACCTATTGTTCTGGTTAGATAGTAAACTTTTGCTGAATCTTCAAGCATAACTGCCGCAGTCAGTGCATGTGATACATTTTCACCATATGTGAAAACACCGTGGCTTTCCAGTAAAACTGCCTTTTGATCTCCTATTTTTTCAATTATGTGTTCTCCAAGTTTATCAGAACCTACAGGAGCATATCTCGAAAGAGGAACTCTTCCTCCTACTTCATTTGCCATAGTAGTGGAGATAACAGGAATATCTTCTTTTAATACTGCAAAACAGCTTGCAAAGGCAGAGTGTGTATGTATAATTCCGTTAATATCTTTTTTAGCTCTGTATATCTGCAGATGTGTTTTTAAGTCCGAACTGGGTTTTCTTTTTCCTTCTATAATATTTCCGTCAGTATCTGTTACTGTGATGTCATCGGGAGTAAGAGTATCGTACTCCATTCCGCTTGGAGTCATAACAATATATCCTGTTTCCAAATCCCGGCCGCTCACATTTCCGCCGGTAAGAGTTATTAGTTTATACTCTTTTAGTTTTTTTCCTGCATCAATTACTTCCAGTTTCAATTTTTCCAGCATATCTCCTCCTCGTATTTTATTCTTCTGTATTATCTACAAATGTGTCCTTACGGTTTTCTTTTATAATTCTTTGTCTGTTATAGACAGCCATTCCTATTGCTATAACTGCAAGTACTGAAATACCTGCAAAAGGAATGCTCACTAATTTTGTAAACAGCCAGCTTAAAGGATTTGCCCCGTCACAGATACTTGAAATCATAGTCGCACCCGGAGGCATTGTGAAGTTGGCGTTTATAGCCATCTGCGTATGAAGCGGAGCCAGATTGGTAGCTATAAGAAGTCCGACAGCCATATTGATAAATCCTATTATAAATGTTCTGAATACATTTCCTTTAGTGATAGGCATAAGCATAACCAGAGAAAATGGTATAACAGCCAGATCGGCAAAAGGAAGAACTCTGTTTCCGGGAAGAACAGCAGCCAGTATAATCGTAATAGGCACTAATACAAGAGATACTGAAAGTGTAGTAGGATGTCCGATTCCAACTGCAGAATCAAGTCCGATATATATTTTCCCTCTGTTTTTGAACTTTTTGCTTACGAATTCCTGAGCAGAATCAGATATAGGAATTAATCCTTCCATAAGCATTGCGGCCATTTTAGGGATAAGTACAAGAACACCGCCAAGAGTAATACCCAGCACAAGGATGCCTTTTAGGTTATATCCTGCGGCAATTCCGATTACAATTCCTATAACTGTACCGATAATAAGCGGTTCACCAAATACTCCGAATCTTTTTTGAAGAGTTTCAGTATCGATTTCTATTTTGTTTATTCCGGGAATAAGGTCCAAAATTTTATTTATTACCAATGCTCCCGGAACAAAGGCTCCTGAAAATCCATGAGGTAGTGAAACACCCGGAAGACCGATATATTTCTCTATTCCCGGTGCAGTAAGGTCAGCTATTACCATTATGATTATCATATTCAGGACAGCGGCTATAATTCCGTACATAATACTTCCTGTAGCTCCTGTAACAAGAGCACCTGTAAATGCAAAGTGCCAAAAGTCCCAAATATCTATATCCAGAGTTTGTGTAGTGTTAGTAAGGAGCATAACGACATTTACTACAAGTCCGATAGGAATAATAAGGGCTCCTACTTTTGAAGCGAATGCAATCGCAGCTGCAGCAGGCCATCCTACATCTATGACAGTAAGATTAAGACCAAGTCTGGTAACCATTTCCTGCGCTGCAGGACCAAGGTTTCCGCCCAATAAACCAATAACTAAATTTAAACCAATAAATCCTACACCGACGGTTAATCCGGCTCTTAAAGCTTTTCCAAATTTTGTTCCCAGAACGAGACCGAATATTGTGATAATAATCGGCATCATTACCTGAGGACCAAGATCAACGATATAGTTCAAAATTCCCATTTTGTAAACCTCCTGATTTTTATATTTTGAAAAGATATATAAAGTGTTATTGAGATAAAAGCAATATTAATGTTTACATATATTTTCAGTATTTTACCCGGTAAAGAATGAAAAACCAATGTTTTAAGGATACTGCTGTATCTCCCGTTTTTTCCCGGCAGAATGCTGAAAATATTCAGGCTGTTCCGCAAGGGATAAACAGGATATTACATTAGTTTTCTAAGTGTTTCTTTACTATTTTTATAAGATTGTCTTTATCAGAGTTAAGCATTTTATAAAATTCTTCTTTATCTCCAAAAAAACTTATTAATTTGGTAAGAACATCAATTTTGTCCTCTTTTTCACCGAAAGCAATTACACAGACTACCTCTACAGGAGTATCTTTGCTGTGATCTTCGGCACATTTGAAATCAACTTTCTTTTTTAGCGTGGCTATGGACAGAGTAGATTTTATAACATGTTCTACCTCGGTATGCGGCATGGCAATACTGTATTTACCAAAATCCAGTCCTGTGGGGTAAGCAGCTTCTCTTTCCAAAAGACCTTCATAAAAGCTGGATTTTACATAGCCGTTTTTTTCAAGATTATCTGATAAAATTCTTAATACTTCATTAGAGTTTTCGCATTCAAGATTTGAAAAAATTAAGTTATCATCAATTATCATAGTTTTATATCTTCCTTTCTATGTATTTTTTTATAGTTTCGAGTATTTCCGTCTGATTATTTTTTCTTTCCAGCTCTGAAAAGAATTCGTCATTTTCTGCAAGTGTTACCAGATCATTTAGTGTCTCTGATATTTCTTCTTTTGAAAGACATGATAATCCAAATATATACATTAACTTTTTATTATCCGGAAAAGTAACAGGATAATTTAATTTCAGGAAAGAAACTCCGGTTTTGAATACATCATTGTTATTTTCTGCATGAAGAAGCATAAGCCTTTGGTTAAGTACCATAAAGGTACCGCATTCATCTATCAGATTTTTCATACTTTGTATATAGCTTTCTTCTATACAGTCATTTTCCAGCAGGATATTTCCTATAATATTTACTACATTCCGCCAGTTTGTTTCTTTTTCCTTAATGATAATATTTTCTTTCTTCAGATAATCCAAAAGATTCTTATTTCTCCTCTCTATAATTTTTTCTTTTCTATTGTCATATATTTGGCCGCTGAATTTTTGTGTGAGAATGTCTCCTATTTTTTCAAGGTCATCATTCTCAAATTCTTTTTCTATAACTTCCAGTATTTCTGTTACTCCGATTGTCCGTTTTTTTCTTTTGAACCCTTTATTTTCAAGAAGAATTTTATCTTTTTCAGAAAGAATCACGTTTACCTGAATAACTTCCTTTTCTACTTTTACAGTTTCAGGTATTTTTACAGTACTGATTATAAAATCAATATTTTTCAAATCATAATCTTTTAGTCTGTAATATGGAATAAGATCAACAACATTTATATTAAAGGTATCCAAAAGCTCCTGGGCAAGAAGGCTTGAGCTCGCATAACCACTTCCGCAGACAAAGAGAACATTACTGAATTCGTTCACTTTTTCTTTTATTCTATCAATGGCAAGCTTGAAGTGAACAGTAAACAGGGCTACTTCATCATCTTTTATTTTATGTCCCATATATTTTTCCACATCTATAAGAGCATTTTTTACTGCAAGAAAAAGTTCCTGACAGTTTTCAAGTATTTCTTCAAAGCCTATATTGGGAAGGTAAATATTATTTTTTATACGGTAGATAGTAGGTTTTATGTGATTAAGAAGACCATCGAACAGCAGTTTGTCTTTTGAAATGTCAACACTGCAGTTTTTGCTTACCTCGCCGATAAGCTTTCTTACAAGAATTTCCACTTCAATCCAGTTTTCATAAAATGTATAACTGTAATTATAGGTATGACTCCCCAAAAAATACTCCGCCAGTTTCAGTATTTCTTCTTCATTAAAATGAACATCATATTTTTTCTCTAAAATATCAATATTTTCTGTGAGTATTTTATATTCTTTTGTCCTTATTATATATGTGTTATAAAAATCGTTTTGTGTGATGATATTATCTTGGTTTATTCTTAGGATGGCTATGGAGAAATATATGATAAGCAGTTCAAAGACTTCATTAGAGGTGTTTTCTACAAGTTTACTCTCAATATCTTTTAAATAATTTTTTAAAAAATTCTGGTCAATTTGTTTTATATAGTTATTTAAAATGTCTTTTATCCGGTAATCTATAAATAAGTTCATCTTATTTGCAGTGTTCTCAAAATTAAACAGCTTATCCATGAATATTTTTATCATTTCTTTTCTTAGTGCTATTTCTGATGAATCTATGTAGAAACCTTTTATATTGTTATACCTGAAACTGAGATCCCTGCTTTTTAGAAAGTCTTTTAATTTTTTTATGTCACTTTTTATTGTGAGTTCACTTACCTGAAATAATGAGGCCAGATTTATGATATTTAATTTTCGGGATGTATTAAAGAGTATATAAATATAGATATATTCCACTCTTTCTATGTCTAAATATTTATAATCTCTGGATTCAATCTTTTTTAAAAAATTGCTTAAAGAAAATTTTTCATGCTGATACAGAATTCCTTTGGAGTTTTTATCTATAACAGGGAAATCATGTTTTTTCAGATAATAATTTAGATTTTCTATACTGTACCTTATAGTACGGAGGCTCACTCCGAAGTCTCTGGCAAGGTATTCCATGTCTATATTTTCTGAATTGGTAAGTATATTCAAAATTTCGATTTCCCTCTTAGTAAGAGCCATATTGTTCCACCTCCTTTTTCTGTCCCGCAGAGTGTTAAAATCCGACTTCATTGATTAATTAATGAATTGGACATGTTAATCTCTTTAATAGAATGTACCATGAAAGTATAAATAGGCAAGGCTAATTATTTTCAACAATTTATGAAAAATATTATACTTTATTGTTAAAAGTAAGAATTATAAGCATTTTGAATGTTTTTCAAAAAGTAATTTATTTTATTTTTTGTTCTTTTAATGGTTATTTTAGATCAGTAATAAGAGAGCGGAACCGGTAAAAAGGAGCAAAAGCATTGTAAATTAATATAAAAATAAAATTGACATAATAAAACTATTCTAGTATCATGTAAGATATATAAAATAAAACTTTTTAATGGAGGAGATATGAAAAGATATTTATTAGCAATTATATTAATTTTAGGATTAGTAATTTCTTGCGGCGGATCGAAAGATATTACATTACCTAATAAAAATGTGAAAATAGAGGGAAATGTTCTGACATTCAAAGGAAAACCATTTACAGGAAATATAAAGATGAATATTGCAGATAAAATAGACGGATATACAGGAGCAATGAGCTTCAAAGACGGGAGTGCACGAAATTTTCTATAATAAATGATTTAATACATGTACTGTTTTTTATTCTGCTATAATATACCTCTTAAATGACAGCATGTCAAGAGAACATCCTTATTCAGGATGTTTTTTTGATATTTGTCTTAATTCTATGGAAGTCTGTCTTCATACATTATGCTCAGTTCTCCATATACCTGACCCCAGTTTCTTTGAGGCAT
>JAITVW010000183.1 GCA_031285605.1 Fusobacteriales bacterium
TGACCATTACTCGATTCTATTGGAAAAATTTCCTGAAAAATACTTTCTAAACCTTGGTTTCCTCTTTTTTGTGGCGGAATTCCTGCCTGTATGAAGTCTTCATATGAATTTAACTGAAACTCCAAAAAGTGAGGCATTTCTCCCCTGTCAACAATTTTTCCAAAACTAAATCTTTTAATAAGTCTGCTCATTAATTATTCCTCCTTATAGTTACCTATAACTATTCAAAAACCCAGTAATGACGGGGTTTTACTACATTCTATTTATAAATAGTGGAAAAAGACACCCTGAAATTTAGAGTGTCTCCTTATTATTTTGTCTTGTACTTATTTTAATTCTACAGTTGCTCCAGCTGCTTCCAATTGTGCTTTGATTTTTTCGGCTTCATCTTTAGAAGCTCCCTCTTTAACTGCTTTTCCTCCTGCTTCAACTAAGTCTTTAGCTTCTTTCAGTCCTAAACCAGTTATAGTTCTTACTTCTTTGATTACAGCTGTTTTCTTTTCTCCGAATCCTGTTAAGATTACATCAAATTCAGATTTTTCTTCAACTGCTGCAGCACCTGCTCCGGCACCTGCTGCTACAGCTACCGGCTGAGCTGATACTCCAAAAGTTTCTTCTATAGCTTCAACTACTTCTTTTAATTCTAAAACTGTCATGTTTTTTAAATCTTCTATAAATTGGTCTTTATTAAATGCCATTTTTTCCTCCTAAAATATTTTTTTATTAGTTTGCTTCTGTAGCTTCTGCTGCTACTTCTTCCTTAACTTCGCTTACAGCTGCTGTTACTTCTGTTCCCGACTCTTTTTGTTCGGCAACATTTGTCATAGCCACTGCTAACATTCTTACTGGTGATAACAATCCGTATGCTATCTGACTAAGTAATTCTTCTCTTGAAGGTAATTTCGCTAAAGCTTCTATTGTAGCTGTCTCTACTCTTCCTCCGTCAACGTATCCTGCTTTTATTAAGAATTTATCTTTTACAGTTTTAGAGAAGTCATAAACTAATTTTGACGGTGCAACTCCATCTTCAAAACCTAATGCAAATGAAGTAGTTCCTTCTAAAACGTCATCAAAATCAGCATCTATTCCTGCTTCTTTCAAAGCAATTTTAAATAATCTATTTTTAGCTACTAGATATTCGATTCCTGCCTCTCTGGCTTTTCTTCTTAATTCAGTATCTTCATTTACTGTAATTCCTTTATAGTCTACAAATACCACAGCTTTTGCTTCTTTGATTTTATCTTTAAGTATACTTACTTTGTCTACTTTTGATTGTGCTGGCATTTTTTCACCTCCTCTATATAAAAAACCTCTGATCTGCAAAGACAATAACTCAGAGGAAAACATAGCTCTATGCTTAATTAACCTCGGTAGGATTTACCGGACTACTCCAACCTACTGTCTTTGGCTTAAAATTTTTTAAAAATATATATTCAAAATTACTTTGAAACGTATGAATTTACCAATAGCGGATCTATTTTAATACCGGGACCCATTGTTAATGATATTGCTACAGTTCTTAAATACTGTCCTTTTGATGTATCAGGTTTCAATTTTATGATTTGATCAACAACAGTTTTAAAGTTTTCTGTAATTTTTTCTTTATCAAAATTAACTTTTCCTATCGGTACATGTATTGAACCTAATTTATCTACTTTGAAAGCTAATTTACCTTTTTTGAACTCATCTACAGTTTTAGCAACATCAGTTGTTACTGTCCCTGATTTTGGATTAGGCATCAAACCTTTAGTTCCTAATAATTTCCCTAGCTTTCCTAATTTAGGCATCATATCCGGTGTCGCTATTACTAAATCAAAATCCAGCCATCCACCTTGTATTTTACTGATATATTCATCATCACCTGCATATTCTGCCCCGGCTTTTAGAGCCTCGTCAATTTTATCTCCTGAAGTAATAACAAGAATTTTTACATTCTTCCCTGTACCATGCGGTAATACTACAGTACCTCTAACCTGCTGATCAGCATGTCTAGGATCTACTCCTAATCTAAATGCTAATTCCACAGTTTCTGTGAATTTCGCACTTTTAGTTTCAAAGACTAAATCTAAAGCTTCTTCAGGTGTATATAATTTCATTTTATCTACTTTTTTAAAAATTTCCTGATATCTTTTCCCTTTTTTTGCCATTATGAATTTTCCTCCTTTGTGGTCATTGGGTTTATCCCTTCCACTAAAATATATGGTTATTCGCTTACTTTTATTCCCATGCTTCTTGCTGTTCCTGCAATTACATTCATTGCAGCTTCAACACTTCCAGCATTTAAATCAGACATTTTTGTTTCTGCAATTTCTTTCAGCTGAGCTTTTGTTATAGTTCCAGCAACATCTTTTACTGAGTTTGCAGCCCCTTTATTTACTTTAGCGGCTTTTTTCAATAAATCAGATGCAGGTGGAGTTTTTAATATAAAAGTAAAGCTTCTGTCTGCATAAACAGAAATCTCCACAGGAATTACAAATCCCATCTTATCTTGAGTCTGAGCATTAAATGCTTTACAGAAATCCATTATATTAACACCGTGTTGTCCTAAAGCAGGTCCTACCGGTGGAGACGGATTTGCCTTTCCAGCATCTAATTGTAATTTTATTTTTCCAATTACTTCTTTTGCCATCTTAAATTTTCCTCCTTTGTGGTAAATGATCTCTCTCCCACTTAAATATCTATACGTTTATATTTTACGAACTTCATGATATTCCAGTTCTACCGGTGTCATTCTTCCGAAAACCTCTACCATAACTTTTACTCTTCCATGTTCATGGTCTACTTCAGCTATCTCCGCTTCCTGATTTTCAAATGCACCATTCTTTACTATTACTTTTTCTCCTGCTTCAAGATCCAGTCTTGCTTTTGGAGCTTTTTCATTTTCGTCCAATCCGATTTTACTCAAAAGACTTTTTGCTTCATCATCTGCTAATGGTATAGGATCACTACCTACTCCTACGAACCCTGTAACACCATTGGTATTTCTTATTACATACCAAGCATCACTGTCTACTCTGTAGCCCAGACCTAAGTCGTTCTCTTCTTTTTTAGACAGCATCTCTACCATTACATATCCGGGAAACAACTTTCTGGGAACCTTAACTATTTTCCCTCTTTTTTCTTCCATTATTTCTTCTTCAGGAACAAGTATTCTAAAAACTCTGTCCGTGAGATTCAATGTTATTACACGTTTCTCAAGATCAGCTTTTACTTTCTTCTCATAACCCGAATATGTGTGTATTATATACCATTTTTTCTCTAAATTATCGCCATCTAACGTCATAATTATCCTCCTATTTACCTCTTAAAAAAGTTATTAGTAGAGATAATACTCTGTTAAAGCTAAGATCAAATGCAACTACATACAGAGAAATAAATATAGTTATTAATAAAACAATCACAGTAACATGGAGTACCTCTTGTTTACTTGGCCAATATACTTTTTTATATTCATCTATTATTTCTTTCAACATAAGTTTTTCACTCCTAATTAAAATGGCAGGTCAGGAGGGGCTCGAACCCCCAACCCTCGGTTTTGGAGACCGATGCTCTACCAATTGAGCCACTGACCTAGGTTTCATTATTTTACTTCTCTATACAGAGTGTATTTTCTTAATACTGGATTGTACTTTCTAAGTT
>JAITVW010000224.1 GCA_031285605.1 Fusobacteriales bacterium
TTGAAAATCAGATTTTGGAAAATACTTCAAATAAAAAAACAACGGAAAGAAATATGGAAATTCTTTTGGACGGCAATAAACAGGAAGTAAAAAATATCACGGCAGGTATAAAAAATAATACAGATACAGGGATATACAAAAAGATAAGAAGACCTGACAGAGTGCCGTCAGACAGTATAAAAAACAGAGTTGACGCAGGTTTTTATCTTATGATAATAAAAACGGAAAGAGAGAATCTGTATTCATATACTGCATCAGGATATGACAATTTCTGGATTACAGGTGATGGTGAAGATATAACGGCTTATGAGCAGACAGCCAAAAAAGAAAAAATAACTGACAGTCTTTATTTTCAGAGATATGAAGAAAATAACTTTTTTGATCAAAAACCGACAGCCGGTCTGCTAAAGATGATAGCACAGTACAATAATGCAGTACTAAATTCATATAATGAGGTAAATGCCGCTCTTGGCAATGCTAAAACCGACTATTCGGCTCTGGTAAATGATGATAAAATTTTTGAAGAGCAGAAAGGTATTTTGGCAGATAAAAAAAATAAGCTGAATGCAGGTATGGTATCAAAATATGATTATTATAATATTCGGTATAATTATCTGACACAGGAACTGGGTAATATACAGCTTGGTTTTAAATCATTTATCAGTGAAGTAGATTTTATCTATAATTTAGGAGGTCAGAATGGAACCGGCAAAAAGTAAAAAAAGCGGCATAAACAGAGTAGAAATAATAGCAGAAGACAGAACAAAATACTTTGGCGAAATTAGTCAGCAGACAGAACGGAAGTATACAGAACCTGAAGCTGAAAAAGCGGATTTGAATATAAATATTCCGAAGAATTTAAACAGTCCTCTCACTATGGGGAAAAAAGATATAGATGATTATCAGCGGAGAAATCATCAGGAGTATAAAGGCGATATCAGAAAATTACTGTTTGCAGTACTGTTTTTCCTTATTGCCGGAGCAGCAGGAAGCGGAATATATTATTTCAGAGATAAGATTTCTATTAGTATGCCTGAATTTACCAAGGCAGGAATAAAAGAAATAAAAGGAACCGTGCTCGGAGATGAAAGAACTGTTACTTCACAGATTAACGGAAGAATAACTGAAATGAATCTGGAAAAAGGAACTCCGGTAAAACAGGGAGAACTCCTGATTGCTCTGGAAAATCCAGAATATAGAATCGAACTTGATAAAGCGGAAAAAGAATTACGGGGAGCATTGACAAGGAATGGATACACAGAAGTAACTACAGAAGAAGTGAAAGCAGTGCCTGTTACTACAAAGAAGACAGCAGTGCCGGCTTCAGGGAAAAAAACATATTCAAAAAAAATATTTGCAGCTGAAGAAAAATTTAAAAATGACAGAGAAGCCTATAATGCAGGTTTGATAAGTAAAGTAGAGTATGAACAGAGTCTTGCTGAAATAAACAGAGCGAGAGAAAGAGAGAAAAACGCACCTCCTGCTGTAGTAACCGAAACAAGGATAATCAATACCAAAGTTGCCGGTAAAAAATCAATTCCCGTAGAAAAGAAAAAAGTGCTGGATTCTGCTGAAGTACTGACTGCAATAGAAAAGTATAAAGAAGCTTATATTAATTATAAAAGTACAAAAATATTTGCCGTAAATTCAGGGGTGATTACTGAACTGTATGTGACTCAGGGACAGGATGTAATTTCAGGACAGGAATTGTTTAAAACAGTAAATTCAAGTTATCTTTATACTGATGTTATGATTTCGGATAAGGAGCTCGGCAAGGCGGGAATCGGCAGTATTGCGGATCTTATAAGCAGTGTGGACAACAAGGAATATGAAGGTGTAATAATCAGTACAAAGCTGATACCTGAAAAAAGCGTGAATTCTGTAAGGATAGCTGTAAATAATAAAGGAAAAAATACACTGATAAGTGTAGGAAGTTATGTTAATATAAAAGTTACCAAGAAAAAAGCTTCGCAGGATTTGACAGAGTCATTAAAAAACAGTCAGCAGGAAAGCAAAAAAAATGTTTTGACTGCAGTTAAAGAAGAGGCTGACAAAAAGGTTCAGGAAATAATAGGAGAAATCTTAAAATAAAAAATATTAGATTAGAAAAGGTGCTGTATAAAAGCCAATGTCGTCAACTTAAGAAAAAAACTTGACAATTGCTAATATAATCACCTCATAATTAAGTATAGAACTATAATTGTGAGGTGTTTTTTATGATCCGGCGAAGTAAAATCAAGCCTGTGAGCAAAAGTCTGTAAATAAAAAAAGCTTTCTATGGTAAAATTAAAATATCATAGGAGGCGGTTTTTATGTCCAGAAGAAATAATGTGGAGAAATCAAGAAAAAGAAATGTAATATCAGAATTAACAGAGCTGTATGATATAAAATCAGCAGAAGATATACAGGACGCTCTGAAAGATTTATTAGGGAACATGCCTGCCGGTGAGTTATCAGAACATTTAGGCTATACTGAATACGAAAGAAGTACAAATACAAATTCAAGAAATGGGAAAAAAACAAAGGTACTCCGTAGTAAATATGGAGAAATACCAATATCAGTACCACAGGATAGAGAATCAACATTTGAGCCGAAGATAGTATCAAAAAGGACAGTTTAAAACAAGGGCGGCAATAGGGGTGGAAGTAGAGGAAAGATACGGAATCTTTTTGACAGGCGAATATGTAGCAGGTGAAAAGAATCAGGAAGAATATAGAGCTGGAATAACACTAAAAGCTGTATTCTAATTAACATTTATTATTAAAAAACATAAATATAAAGGTACTGTAGCAGGTATAAACCGTAATACAGTACCTTTTTTACATGAGCAAAAACAGAAGATTAATCCTGCCGGATTGTTTCTTTTATCTCCTTTTGTAAAAAGTAGGAAATAAAAGTACGTATAAAAACTATTACGATAAGTGTTATTATTTCGTTCAGTTCAGGATGGGCTATAGTATCTATAATATCAGCAGCTATTAATACTTCCAGACCGAGAAGGATATATGAAGCCAGAAAAGTACGGATATACGACCGCTGTACAGCTTTCTCGCCGCTGCTGATTTTTGAGAGTTCATTCTTGAAAAACTGAAAGGTAGAAATAATAACTCCCCAGATGATGATAACACCGGAGAAAAAACTCATAATAGTACCTAAATATCTGATATTTTCCAAAATCCTTACACTCCTTTCCCAAAAAATAATATTTATAAAACAGAAGAGAATTTTCTTCTTATTATACCATCTTTCTTTTATTAAGAAAAGATAAGTGAAAATATTTCCCCGTAAGATTAGCCATATTTAATAAAATATAAAAATAATACTATATCAGTATAAAAAAACTTTATAAAATATTATTTCCCGAAAAAAGAAAAATAATAATAAAAATAACTGAAAGTCAAATTTTATAAGTGTAGTAAAAAAAGTACAGTTAAAAATATCTTTTCCAAAAAAATTGAAATTTGGTGAAAATTTACAAATACTTTTTTCAGGCTATTATTATAGGGAAGAATCAAAAATTGGAGGTGGTCATAATACTTAACTTAAAAGAAATTGAAATTTTTAATATTTTTATTTCTTCAGATGAAGTGAATATCAATGAATTAGCCGGTAAGTTTTATGTCACAGAAAGGAGTATAAGATATAATATCGAAAAAATAAATCAGGTTTTGGAACTTCTGAATTTTAATACTATACAAAAAACCAAGAAAGGATGTCTCACATTATCAAAAAATCAAAACCTGAATAAAATACTGGATTTTCTAAAAGAACTGGAAATTTTATCACCTTATGAAAGGATGGAAATATTAAAGCTCACACTTGCTTTGGATCCAAACGGGCTTAACATAAACAGGCTTTATAAAAAACTGGAGGTATCCAGAACAACTTTGAAAAAGGATTTTGATGAAGTAAAAAGAGAGCTTTCCAAATCAGGACTTTTGGTAGAACAGATAAAGAAAAGCGGTTTTCAGATAAGCGGAGAATACGAGGATATAGAAAAATTCAGGATTAAGTTTCTTATGAAGTATCTTTGGCTCTATCTGGATAACAGACCGGGAAAATCCTTTGAAAAAATTATACTTAATATGATGAAAGATATTTTTAGACTTAACAATCTGGGACTGGTGAAAAAATTTATAAAAAATGTAGCAAAAAATCTGGAAATTATTATATCTGACGAACCATTCGGCATAATAGCCAGCTATATACTTATAGTAATACTGAATAATAAATACGGAAAGGATAATTTGCAGGAACCTGCTGTGACAGAAGAAAGATTTCTGAAAGAAACAGATGAATATCGGTCAATAATAAAATATATAAGTGAAATTGAAATGACAGAAGAAATAAAATTTAAAAATACCCAAATATTAAAACTGTCGGATTTAGTTTTAGGGAGTAACTCATTTCATATAGAAAATGATTTTTATGAAAGCTGGATAGAAATAGACCTTTTGGCTAAAAAGCTTATAAATAACATGAATCAGAAGATCGAAGCTGATATATCAAATGACGAAATACTTTTCAGATGTCTTATACATCATTTGAAACCTACGATTTACAGGATAAAAAAAGGTGTAAGAATAAAAAATCCGATATTTGAGAACATGAAAATAAAGAAAGATGATTTTTACTATTATGTAAAGGATGCGGCAAAAGAACTGGAAAAAATGCTGGGACAGGAAATACCCGAAGATGAGTTATTTCTGCTGATTATACATTTTAAGGCATCTATAGAGAGAAACCGGCCGAAGCATGTAAAAAAAATACTTCTGGTATGCAGTCTGGGATACGGGACAGCTACATTGCTTGCTCAGAATATAAGAGATACATATGAAGTGGAAATTATGGAAATACTTCCTTATTATGCTTTAAGAGAATCTATAAAGGAGTATAAGGAAATAGATCTTATAATCACCACTGTGGATATAAAGGAAAGCAAAAAACCAAAAAATGTGCCTGTAGTAAAAATAAATCCGATATTTACTCTGGACGATATTAAAATATTAAATGAGTCAAATCTGGAGCAGAGCAACAAAACCATACTGCTTTCTGAAATAATAGACGTAATAGAAAAAGAAACAAGGATTTTGAACAGGGAAAGGCTTATTGACAGTCTGAATGTGAAGCTTGAGAACAAAATAATAAATGATATAGGGAAGAAAAAGGTAGAAATACTGGAAATTCTCAAGGAAGAGAATATTTATCTGAACCAGGAGGTAAAGAACTGGCAGGAAGCCGTTATATTCGGAGGGAAGGTGTTGGAAGCTGAAGGATATATAAGCAGCTCCTATATAGACGATATGCTGGAAATGTCAAATAAATACAGTGAATATATTGTGATTTCCGAGGGTGTGGCAATACCGCATTCCAAAAATAAAAGAAATGTATTTAAAACAGGAATGATGCTTCTTACTTTGAAAAATCCCGTTACATTTCCTGCCGGGCAGTCAGTAGACACATTCTTTATATTTTCGATCTACAAAAAACAGGAACACC
>JAITVW010000228.1 GCA_031285605.1 Fusobacteriales bacterium
TAAGGCTACAAGGAGAACAAAGTTACCACTCTACCATCAAAATAATTATTACATAAAGTAACAAAAATTTTAAGTAGTTAATTTAGCTAGATTAACTACATACATATTATACAAGGAGAACAGATGTTTAGCGAAACTTTGGAAAAACTTGATGAATACGGAATAAAAAAAGTAAAACTTTTAAAACAGAGTAAAACAAAATACTTTATTGCTTCTATGCTTGCTGGATTTTACGTAGGATTGGGAATATTTCTTATTATGACAATAGGAGGAGTTACAAGCCGGAACGGATATCAGTACAAAATATTTATGGGTCTCGGCTTTGGAATAGCACTAAGCCTTGTTATTATGGTCGGTTCAGAATTATTTACCGGTAATAATATGGCTATGTTTTCAGGTATGCTGAATAAAAAAATTACAGTAAAAGACGGAATTAGTATATGGATATTTAGTTATCTTGGAAATCTTGCCGGCTCTATGCTTGTCGGACTGCTGTTTTTTCTCTCAAATGCTGCAAATAAAGAGGTGGCTGAGTTTTTACTGAATACTGCAAAATTAAAGATGAATACGCCTGCATCGGATTTATTTTTTAAAGGTATTTTATGTAATATTCTCGTATGTCTTGCGGTTCTTTCTGCAGTTAAACTTAAGGAGGAAACAGCAAAACTTATTATGATATTCTGGTGCCTTTTTGCATTTATAACTACCGGATTTGAACACAGCGTTGCCAATATGAGTCTCTTTTCGGCAGCACTGCTGTATCCGCATCCGCTGGAAATATCATTAATCGGTTTCGGATATAATTTATTCTGGGTGACTCTGGGTAATATTACCGGGGGCTGTGCTTTGGGCTGTGCCTATTATATAATCGGCAAAAAATAAGTATCATAGAAGTAAATAGAATTTTATAAAGGATATTTTTAGGCAGCATAATATATGCAAGTTCAGAAAATAATCCGTGAAATATATAAAGGGCTTATTAATAACAATAAGTCCCATTTTTATATCTCAATATTTTAGAAATGAAAACGATATGATACTCCTGTACCTACAGTATAAATATCTCTGTCCTTTGCCAACGGACTGTCTGCTATACTATTCCCGTATCTTGTGTAACTGGTACTAAGAAATACATTAAAACTCTTATTTATTTTTATCATGCCTCTTATTCCTGCTTCAAAATTAACTGAATCATCGGCTTTATAATTCTTACCGTTATTAATCCCTCTTGCAGCCTCACTGTCTTTTATTCCGAAATAATAGTCAGTATAATTTTCACTCATGTATTCTACTGCGGCATAAGGCATAATCGTTAATCTTTCTCCCAGTGCAACCGGTTGATTGATTTCAGCTCTTGCCAGCATTCCGTCACTTTTATCAGATACATCTCCAGAAACATGAGCAATTACTCCTGTACCCAGAGGACCAAAGTTATATTTCCCTCTTAATCCAAGATGAAAATCATCTTTTCTTTTATCCATATCCTTAAATTCATTTTCTAAATCTTTGGGTTTATAGCCTGTATAAAGATTGTATCTCCCGTAAGCTGTAAAAGTAAGATTTTCCTTGTCATAAAAGTGATATCCAAGCTCCACGGGCGCTTCATAATAAAAATTTTTATATCTGACTCTTACCGCTGGAAGCGGCAATACTTCATCATTATCTTTTTCTTTATAAACACTGTTTCTGTAAAACACACCCAGACCTAAGTCTATACTGTTTTCTCTTTCTTTTTCAGCAAATGATACTGTTGATACCAATAAAGCCAATAATACTGATAATTTTTTCATAAATTTTCCTCCTGATTTTTTGTATTTATATAATATATGCTGTTAATTTTAACTGATTCTGCTTTCTGTATTTTTATCTAAAAATCCATTCTCAAAATCATTTTATTCAAACATCCCCAATATAATTTTTTAATTTTTTTCTTCTTTTTCTGCCCTTAAAAAAACTCATTACATTATATACTTGGTCAAATACCCCGCCAAGTCCCTTTGAATCTGTCAGCTCTTCCTCAAGTACTTTTTCAAAAGCATCTATTACTTTTCTGCACTCTTCAAACTCTACTCCTGATCTTTCTGATACCTTTCCGGCTATTTCTGTTTTATTCATAATTTCCCTCCATTATTCTTTATTATTAATACTATTCTTTTACAACAGGACTTTCTGTCATAAAATCAAAACTTCCTTTTTCGGCTCCAAGGGACTTTTCCATGAGATAAGCCAATCCTTTAGCCTTTTGAATTTTTTCCTCAGCTGTCCATTGAAACACTCCTTCATCAAAGATCATATTCAGAATAACCAGTATATTTTCCACAGTCTCTTTTGGATACGGGGTATTAAAAACTCCCTCCTCTATCCCCTGAAGTACTACATCAGTTATTAATGGTGTCAGACGTTCTATAGACACAATCAGACTTCTCAGATGCATTTCCGCATCTCCTGCCTGATGAAATTCTTTCAGTATCTCATCTTTATTTTCTGCGTTAGTAACATCTTTGGTTAAAAGTATTGTGAACTTTTCTATAGCCGTAAAACTTTTATCTTCTATAATTTTTTTTACTGCTGTGGTTCCCATATCTATATACCTCATCGCCACAGCATCCATTACTTCTTTTTTTGACTTAAAGTAATAGTAAAATGTTCCTTTAGCTATGTCTGCTTCTTGTAAAATATCCATTATTGTAGTTTTCATAAATCCTTTTTCGGCAAAAATTTTTTCAGCAGCATTCAATATTTCATTTCTTCGCTCATCAGGCTTTTTTACGATTCTCATTTTTATCACCTCTTTTTATAAACCGACCGTCGGTCTATAAAAAGTATATATCATTTTTTTTCTAAAGTCAAGCCTTTTTTCAAAACTTTGTAACTATGATTTTATAAGGCACAACTGCTTCTTCTATTATTATTTTTTTTCAATACAAAAATTTTTAAAAAAAATGATTGAAAAGACTAATAAATTTGAAATATATGCTGAATTCATGATATAATTTTATATAAAAATTATATTTAAATCAAGAATAAGGAAGGTAGGATATTATGGGGATTATTCGTGCAACAGCCTCTGCCGCAGGAGGCTCTCTTGCGGATCAATGGCTTGAGATCATCGAAGCTGACAATATGAGTGATACTACTGTTATGACCGGCGGTGTTGCTGTACACCGGGATAGCAAACGTAACCAGAATAAAAAAGGAACAGACTATCTGATCACAGATAAATCTGTTGTTATGGTCGGGCAAAATCAGTTCATGATGCTTGTAGACGGTGGAAAGGTAATAGATTACAGTGCTGAAGCAGGATACTACACTGTCAGTAACAGTTCTGCCCCGTCTTTATTTAACGGCAGCTTCAGCGAAGCTTTGAAAGAAAGCTTTAACCGTATAAAATACGGTGGTGTTCCCTCAGCTTCACAAAAAGTATATTTTATTAATACACAGGAAATAAAAAATATAGCTTTTGGTACTGCTAATCCGGTTAACTATTTTGATAATTTCTACAATGCAGAGTTATACCTGCGGGCTTATGGATATTTTTCCATCAGAATAACAGACCCGCTGAAGTTTTATGCTGAAGCAATCCCGAGAAATGCAGTTAATGTCGATATTGAAGATATACACCAGCTGTATCTTGCAGAATTTCTGAATGCCTTCCATACAGCTATTAATAAAATGTCTATCGACGGTATACGTATTTCACATGTAACTTCAAAATCAATGGAACTTGCCAAATATATGTCCGATGTACTGGACAATGACTGGCGCGAGCGCCGTGGAATGGTTATTGAATCTGTGGGTATTGCCAGTATTTCTTATGATGAAGAATCTAAAAAACTGATTAATATAAGAAATCAGGGTGCTATGCTTTCTGATCCTTCTATCCGTGAGGGATATGTGCAGGGCAGTGTTGCCAGAGGAATTGAAGCTGCCGGCTCTAATGAAAGCGGTTCTGCTCAGGCTTTTATGGGAGTTGGAATGGGAATGCAGTCTGGAGGAAATTTTATGGCTTCTGCCAGTTCCGGCAATCAGGCACAAATGAATCAGCAAAAGGCTGAAGAAGAACAAAAAGCTGCTTCTGCTCAAGATACATGGACATGCAGCTGTGGTGCAAAAAATTCAGGACAATTTTGTTCTGAATGCGGTACTAAAAAAATTGAATCAAAATTTTGCCCTGAATGCGGGGAAAAACTCCCTGAAAATGCAAAATTTTGTACTAAGTGCGGTAAAAAGCTGTAACTGCTTATATATTTAATAACGCCGGTTTTTCATGCTTCTGACTGAAAAACCGGTGTTTTGTAAAAAAAAAATTTTAACTTTATTTTTTATGAAGGAGATAATTATGGAGACTGTAAGTTATAAATGTCCCAACTGCTCTGCACCTCTTACTTTTGATATAGAAAGCCAAAGCTGGAAGTGCAGATTCTGCGATTCAGAGTTTACCAGTGAAGATATGGAACGTATAGAAACTCTGGAAAGCAGCGAAACTATAAAAGAAGAAGAGATAAACCCTGTTACACAGGTGAAGGAAGAGGCAACCATGTATGTATGTCCCAGCTGCGGCGGCAAAATCATTACTACTCCTACTACTGCCGCTACTTTTTGTGTTTACTGTCATAATCCCGCAATTATAGCCTCACGTTTATCAGAAGAAGAAAATAAACCTGCTTATCTTATCCCTTTTAAATTAAAGAAAGAGGAGGCAGTAAGAAAGCTTCAGTCATTATGCAGCAGAAAAATTTTTCTTCCCAAGAATTTTAGAAAAATGGTTTCTAATGGTGAAGTTTCAGGACTTTATGTTCCATTCTGGCTTTTTGACATTGATATAGCTTCTTCATTCACTGCCCAAGGCCTGAAAACACAATTTTGGAGTGACAGCAACTATCAGTATTCTAAAACTGACAATTATGAAGTTGCCAGATCAGGTGATATTTTTTTCAAAAATGTCCCTGTGGACAGCTCTCTGAAAATGGACGATAATCTTATGCAGCTGCTTGAACCGTTTGATTACAGCCAGATGTTGAAGTTCAAAATGGAGTACCTTTCAGGACACTTTGCGGAAATTCATGATGACAATATAAACACTGCTGCTGAAAAAGCTTTTTCACGTATTTATCCCGGTGCCAAAAGTATGCTTCTTAATACAGCGCGTGAATATTCTTCCCTTATGGGAACAAATCATTCATTAAACAAGAAAGAAACAAGCTATGTTAATGTAATGCTTCCTGTATGGATATTAATGGCTAAATGCGGGGGACAAAAATATGTTTTTACCATGAACGGACAGACCGGTAAAATGTCAGGTTATCTTCCAAAAAACTTGGGCATTGCATTTTCTCTTTTTCTAAAAATCAGCCTTGTTGCTTCATTGATTTTTTTCGTTGGAGGGATGCTAATTTGAAGAAAAAAACTATTTTTTTTATTATTTATATGATTTTTACAATGATATCTGCGTTTCCTGTTTCAGCTTCCGCTGATGATGTCCCAAAAGTCAATGCTGATACAAAAATTTATGACTATGCGGAACTGCTGACAGAAGATCAGGAAAAACAACTGGCTCTGAAAGCTAAGGATATTCTTGACAGACATAATATAGATATAGCAATTGTTACTGTTAATACTACTAACGGACTCAGCTCCATGGAGTATGCAGATGATTTTTATGATTATAATCTTTTCGGACACGGTAAGGATACTTCCGGTTTATTAATGCTTATAAATATGGAGGAAAGAGAAGTGTGGATCAGTACAACCGGAAATGCCGTCACAATTTTTACTGACCGGAATA
>JAITVW010000002.1 GCA_031285605.1 Fusobacteriales bacterium
CAATGCTTCAGGTGATGAAAATAATCCAACGATGATTAACGTTACAACAGATAATTATATATCCGGGGTACTGACAGATTACGAATTACCGGCAGATGCAAGTAATCAAGAAAACTTAATTATACGTTGGAGATGTACAGATACTGAAGGAATCGGTGTAAACGTAAGAAGTTTTGTAAATTATATAGCTATAAACGGAAAAGGAATAGACGGATTAACAGATTGACAATAAAATAATAAAGAAAAGGAAAAAGGGCGGCTTAAAAGCCGCCCTCAATTAAAAAATTTTAAATTTTTATTATTTTATTGGAGAGTGATATTTTTGAAATTTATAAAAAGATTTTTGGGCAGTTTATTTATTTTACTGTTTATTATAAATTTTTTGCCGTCATATGAAATTCAAGCCGAAGAAAATACTCCAGTTTGGAAAGTTGCGTGGATTGTTGTTCCTGAAACAGTTGTTCATATTGGCGATGAAGAACGAACTTATATTTTATCAGACGAAAAGAAAACTGAATACATTGATTCATCTGGATTTTTTGAAAAGTTTATAGAAGAAAGCACAAATTACGCTGTAGATATTCAAATTGATATGATAGAAATAAATACAGTTCCTGAATTTAACAGTTTAACTACAGATAAAATATCTATTAACCCAAGATTAAGTCAAGAAATAATAGATGAATATAATATAGATGAATATGATACATGGCTGGTTGGTTGGTCTTTAGATGAAAATCGGCTATATCATGATGAAAATCCCGGAGGAGCAACGTTTGATGAAAACGAAATAGGTTTATTATTGGAGAATTCAGTATTAGATAATCTTGCAGACGGAATTTGGGGAGTATGTGTTCATGAATTTTTACATACAACTGAATTTTGGTTTCGAAATAAATTAAATTTTAAATTGCCATATGATATTGAAGAATGGGCACTTCACCATGCTATTTATTATGGCTATGACGTGCAAGATATGCCTTATGAAGAAGCCAGCCAATTACAATTAAAATGGTATTCGGATTGGCTGTCAAAAAAAGTACGTGACCCGTTATATCCATCAGAAGGGCATACGGAAGAATATTTAGGTATACCCACGGAAGCTTGGCATCAATCGCCGACACATATCACCGTTACTTTTCAGCCTAACAACGGCGAAGCAACTGTTTCAGATATTGTAAAAACAGGGTATGTTATAGAAAGACCTGAAAATCCTACTCCTCCCATACCTGAAAACGAAGATGAAGAAAAAGTTTTCAGAGGTTGGTATTATGACGAAGAATTAACCATGAACGCTTTTTTTCCTCATTATGTAGTCGGTGACGTTACTTTTTATGCAAGATGGGTTAATCCGGGAGAAGGATATATTGTTCCGTCCGATAATTCCGAAGCATATATTGATTTACAAACAGAAACTATTGTCTTGCCTTCCGGATTTAATATAGCTGCTTACAGTGTAAACGGCGGCGGCAGTTGGAAAAAAGGCAGAATAATGTCTGAAAAAATTCCGGGAATGTTTAACAAAATATTAGACCTTGTTATAACCGATAATTATGATTCCAAAGCAAAAAAGCCGGCAGATAATGCAAAAATAATTACTTTTAACACGGTTGAAAAACGTCCGAAAGCAAATATTCTTAAATTAAAGCCGAATTACGCTGTTTTGGAAGACCCGACAGGTGTTACGGCAGGTAAATGGGTTTTAGCCGAAAAAGGTTCAGATACCGCCATAATTGACGGCTATCAAATTGTACGCTTTCCAAACGGAAAACTTCCGAAACCTCCACAGAAAATAAACTGGGAAGATATGCCCGCCGGTATTGAAATTTTACCTTACGGTTCAGAAAAACAGACCTATTTTGTGCGTTCTTCCCCCATCACAGAAAACGGACAATATATTCCGGCTTCGAAACCGTTTAAAATCAAACCGGCAGTACAAACAAAAGCACCTAAAGTTAAAGCAGATTACAAAAAAGAAATTATAAAACTCAAACGCGGTGACATGATTTTTGCAGGAACCGTTGAGCAATTAGGCAATCCGTATATTTTATGTGACAGTCCGAACGCAAGTTTGACAGATATGACTTTACTTTATATCACAGCACCGAAAGGGACTTCAGTTTCTATATCCGATTATCTTTCAACCACAGCTAATACAGTTATTATTTGGAAAGCGGGGACAGATAAAAAAACGCCGTCGATGAAACAAATATATACTCTTGCTCCACGTGCAGAACTTAAAGAAACTATGTTAAAAGGCTCAAAAGGTAAGATTACTTTTCCGAAAACTCATGAAACATTTAACGGAAATAAATGGGGCAAACCTCGAATATCTTCCGAAGATATTTTTTCGATAAGACTGAAACCTACTGCCAAAGGAACGGGTGTAAAAGATTCGGGAAAAGCGGCGAGTGCTACAGGTTCTTTTAAAGTATCTTGGGGAGTATATGACAGTGCAAAAGGAAAAGAAGGTGCGCTGAACGCTGTTATTTCTCCGTGAAAATTAAAAAAATAACTTTACCTTAGTGAAGTTATTTTTTTGTTTAAAAACACTTGACAAGGAGTATTAAAAGGAGTATAATACAATGAAAGACTAAAACAAGGAGTGATGTTAATGGCAAAATACGTATATCCCGCAATTTTCAACAAAGAGCAAGAGGGTGGATATTCTATATATTTTTCTGATATTGAGGGGTGTTACACGCAAGCAGAAAGTATAACCGAAGGTATTGAGAAAGCAAGTGATGCATTGTGCTTAATATTATATGAATTGGAAAAACAAGGGGAAATAATACCTGTATCAACCAATATCAAAGATATAGAAACAAATCCTGATGATATTGTTACTTTAATAGCTTGTGATACACAATTTTACAAAAATTATTTTGAAAGTAAATCAGTTAAAATAAATGTTACCATGCCGCTTTGGCTAAAAGAATCGGGAGAGAAAAATCACGTCAATTTCTCTCAAATATTACAAGACGGAGTAAAAAAATATTTACATCTGCAACGTGATTGATTTATC
>JAITVW010000039.1 GCA_031285605.1 Fusobacteriales bacterium
CTCAAATCTATAATCAGCCATTTTCCCTCCAAAACATCACTTTATTGCGGAAAACACGAAAGGCAAAATCCAGTATAAGCGAAAAAAATACTGTTATTATTATCCATGCTATTATTCCCTGAGTATTAAGCGTTGATTTTTCATTTAGAATACTGCTTCCCACGCCGTATTTCGGCTGACTGTATATTTCCCCTGCTATTACTGTTTTCAAAATCAAACCAAAAACAGAGCTTGCTATATTTACCAGATTAGACAGGAGAGCCGGAAAATATAACTTTATTATTGAATCTTTTCTGTTTATGTGAAATACGTTTATTAGTTTTTTGATTTTAGTATCAATATTATTTATACTTCCTACGATATTATCATAAAATATCGGAAATGAAATTACCGTTCCTATTACCAGAGGCGATATCTCCTTTGGAAACCATATGAGTACAAGTACAATCACGGCAATAACCGGTGTATATTTTATAAAACTTATCTGCGGTTTCAAAAATATCCGTACAGCTCTGAAATTTGCCGATATAATTCCTAAAATCAACGAACTGATTATGGAAATCAGAAATGCACAGAGAATTCTTATAAATGTGCTGTATATTTCCCTGAAAAATGTATCCTTAAATATAATCAGTTTTATTTCCCGTAAAATGGAAATCAGCCCGGGAAATATTACATCATTCCCGACATATTTCGATATTAACTCCCATATTATACCTGTTACCAGTACTGAGAGAAAAAATATCAGATACTTACTTTTCATAAAAAATACCGCTGTCAGGAATTTTTCCCCCGATAGTTTCTACATTAAAGTCCGATAATATTTTATAATATTCTAAATAGTAATTTTCTGTTTCTTTTATTGATAAAAATTCAATATTAGAATTTTTAATTATCTCCGATAAAAGTACTGCCGGGATGCTTAATTCCGTTTTTTTCAAAAATTCTTCCTTATTTTCCTCTCCCGTAAGCCATTTATTCTGCTCTTCAAGCTCTAATGCAAGCTTTTCGGCAATATCCGGATATTTTTTCAGTACTTCCTCTTTAGCTATTAATGTAGCCTGTGGAAAACCATATTTATTTGAGTATAATTTTTTCCACTCTTCATTTAAAGAAAGTATCATTTTTACATCAGTATTTTTCTTCATAAGAATCGAAGCCGCAGGCTCAGACAATACAGCTGTTTTTATCTTTCCTGCAGCAAGTGCACCTGCCAGCTCTGTCCCCGAACTAAAATATTCCAGATCCAGAATTTCAACATCTATATTATTCTTGCTTAATATATTCCTGAAAACAGTATCCGGAGTCTGTCCTCTTCCAATTATTCCGGTTTTCTTATTTTTCAAATCCTCAAGTCCGCTTATATTTTCACTGCTGACCAGATATAACGAACCCCATGAAACAGTCCCCAGTATTTTATAACCCATATTTTTGTTATAAAGCTGAGCTGCAAGACTGGACGGCACTATTGCAATTATATTATCATCTTTTGTCAGAAGACTGCCTGTAAGCGTTTCTGCCGTTGCTGCTTTCTCATATTCTATATTAACATTATCCTCAAACTGTTTATTCTCAGAATACATTCCTAAAACTGAAAGTGCAGGAAGTCCGTCCGGAAAAATAAATTTTACTGTTGCTTTTTCATCACCTGTATTTTTACCATCTTCAGTTACTCTTTTCTTTCCGCAACCGAAAATTAATAACATACTCAAAATAATTATTCCTATTTTTTTCACGTAATCACCTCTAAAATCTTATTTTATGTAAAGCATTTTCATTTAACAGATATCATATTATAAACCATATATATTTTTTTAGTCAAACAATAATATTTTTTATTATGATTTTTTGTTTCAATATTTCATCATACTGAATTAAGAAAATTTGAAATATTTTCTCCAATGGAGTAAAATGTAATAAAAAATAAGGAGCTGCACATGAAAAAAATACTTTATCCGGTTTTCACTCTAATATTGATTTCATGTTCCTCTGTTCCTGCCGGCACTTCCATAGAATCACCGGTGAGAAAATCAGATGACGTAAAATTTTATTATGATCTTACTTATAAAAAAGATGATGAAATTGTTTATGAAAGTAATATATGGTCCAGAGTTTACGAGATTCTTGATGAATCAGAAGATTTTTTTATTTTAGATGTTTTCCTTTTCAATGACTGGGTTCAGAAAAAAGAATCTTCAGATAAATTATACTCTCTCGCTGAAAAACTCAGAGATAAAATTGTAGAAAAAAAACAAAAGAATCCGAAACTTGATATTTATATTATTCTTGACCCTAACAATAATTTTTACGGTTCCTTTGATAATGAATTATATAAGCCTCTTACCGATCTCGGGGTAAAAATAATTTATATTGACCTTGATCATCTTAATGATCCTGTATGGATTTATTCACCTATATGGCGTACATTTATCAGACCGTTCGGAAATAAAAAGAACGGAGGAAAAATCAAAAATGTAATTGATTCTGAAAGTGCTCCGAAAGTCACTGTGCGAAGTCTTTTAAAGGCCTTAAACCTAAAAGCTAACCATAGAAAAGTCATTATGAATGAAAAGACCGTTTTTCTTCCTTCGGCAAATCCGCACAAAGAAGGCTCAAGACACTCTAATATCGCTTTTGAGACAAGCGGTGAAATAATGCAGGATATTTTCAAAGGAGAGCAGGATATTGCGAAATTCTCCAAAGAAACTATCCCCGATCATAAACTGGAGATAGTTCCTGCTGAAAACGGAATTTACTCTGTACAGTATCTCACTGAAGGAAAAATAGGAAAAGGTGTAACCGATGAAATTAAAAATGCTGTTTTTGGTGATAAAATACTTATTGCTCAGTTTTATCTGGCAGACAGAATAGTAGTCCGGGAGATTTTAAGTGCTGCCAAAAGAGGCGTGAATTTTGATATTATATTAAACAACAGTATTACTTCCAATCAGTCAGGCGGTATTCCAAATAAAACTGCTGCTGATGAAATCATGAAAAAAAACAGCAAAAATCCCGGAATTATCACTCTCCGATGGTATAATAACGGAGAAGAACAGTTTCATACCAAGCTTATGCTTGTAAAAAAATCTGATTATCTTGTAGCATTCGGCGGTTCCGGAAACTTTACAAGACGTAATCTCCGTGATTTTAATCTGGAATCAGAATTAAAAGTTATCGCACCATATGACTCTGAATTTTCTAATGAAGCACTCGCTTATTTTGACAGGTTATGGAC
>JAITVW010000118.1 GCA_031285605.1 Fusobacteriales bacterium
ATTCTCTTCTTATTGCTGATTTTATTAGATTTGGTGATTTTAAGCCCTCTGCCCTTGTAAATGAACATTTGCTTACATTACGTAATCTTACTCGTTTCAGAAATTATCTTGTTTCTTCTATCGGTGATCTTAAACGTAAAACCATTTGTATCTTAGATCAAATTTTTCCTGAATATCAATCTGCTTTTGCTAATATTTTTGGGCAGACTTCAAAAGAAATTCTTATTAATCTTTCTTCTCCTGCTGATTTTGAAAATATTTCCAGTTCTATGCTTGAGAAAATTCTCAGCGAAATTTTTTTAAAAAAATTTGCTTCCAAAAAAATTTCTCTAATTTCTTCTCTTGCTAAAAATTCTTTCGGGATTACTTTTTCTCTTGATAGTTTAACTTTACAGCTTAAACTGCTTATTCAGCAGATTAATTTTATTGAAGACCGAGTTAAAGATATTGAAGAACAAATTATTATTACCCTTGATAAAGTTAATTCTCCTATTACTTCTATTCCCGGTATTTCATACATTACAGGAGCTGTTATTTTAGGTGAAATCGGCGATATCAACAGATTTTCTAATCCTTCAAAATTGGTCGCTTTTGCTGGTATTGATGCCTCTGTTTCACAATTTAGTTGCTTCTAATTGTGACCCTGTTTTTAAAGCTTATTATTCTAAAAAGCGTTCCGAAGGAAAACATCATTTAACTGCTGTCGGTGCTGTGGCTAGAAAACTTTGCTATACTATACATGCTATTTTAAAATCCAGTCAGACTTACCGTAAACAGTAATTTTTTTTTTAGCTCTTTCATGAGCTCTTTTTGTAGTAGTTTTCTTTCTCATTTTATTTTTTTCTTGACTTTTTATAGTTGGTCTTTCTATTTAGTCAACTATTTTCACTGCATTCCCAAAAGAATCTTTTTAGATTCTAATAAAATTAGATCGTAATTTTTTAAAAGGTCAATCCTAAATTTCAACAAAATAAAAAGCACCCATTTAGAGTGCCTGTAAATATCAAAATCCTGAAACTTCAACTTTCTCAATATCACATTTCGCTGGTTTTTCATCACCAAGAAATATTGCTTTAAATTTCCACTTTCCATTTGCTTCAATGTTATTAACATTACCCAGTGCATTACCTAATTTAGCACCATCCTTATCATAACATGGGATCAATACTTGAACGTAATCTTTAGCACCTCCATTATTTGTAAGAACACCTTTTACATAAGTTGCAAAATCATTCGATTCCATTTTCACTCCTGAAAGTTCGTATTCTTTCTTAACAGGTTCTTCTGTTTTAGGTACTTCTGCCTTCTTTTCTTCTGTTTCTACTTCTACATTATTTTTTGAACCAGAATCGCTTATACTTCCCACAGCTAAAATTACAAAAACAATGATACCAATAACAAGTAATACTTTCTTTTTCATCTTTCATTCTCCTTTATATTTAATTTTATTACAAACATAATAGTCAATGTACAAAGTATGATAATAATTAAATCTAGAATATCAAATGTACCTGGTACGAACCATAATTGAAGTATTTCAACAGCAGCACCGATTGTCCCCGGTAATGTATAAATAAACTTATTTTTAAAATACAAACTTAAGAACGCTATGAATGAATAGGCCCATAAGCCATCTGGTAAAGAATATAAAGCATAGTAAGGTATATTCTTTTGGTATAAAACTGTATATTTTCTTATAAAATATATAAAACCATCTAGTTTTAAAAATTTAAACCATGAAAACATTAATAGATTACTGCTTCTAAAAAATACATATATTATACCACCCAATAAAATAGGGAAAATTATATTAATGACTACAAATTTTAATTTTAAATTATCAATATAACTATCCATTATTAAAAATCCTCCTATAAATACTATTTAAAATTCAATCTATTGTAGCATAAATCAAACTTATTGTAAATATATAAACCTCCCTATAAAATATTTTTTAAATTATTATAGTATAATTTTAATTTATTGCAAATAAAAAAGACATTCTTTGAATTGTCCTAAGAATATCTTATATTATTCACATATCATTTATGTTTTTTTAATTTTTTTGAAAAAAGTAAAGAATTTTTTCAAATTGATACAACCCCTTTTTATGTTATTTAATTTTCAATTTTTTCTAGATACATATTTACAACATTTAATAATTTTTCTTCTAAATCATATAAATTTTGCAATGTTTCTATTCTTATTTTTTCTTCCCCTCTTTTTTCCTCAGCATTAGGGAATACAACTGTTAAATCATTTTCATTAAAAATAATTCTGCAAATCCATTTTCTAGTATTATTCTGATACAAAACTCCAAAATAGCTTTTTGTGTCTTTATATGTTATATCATTTATATTAACTGCTTTTCCTAAGATTGATTTTACAATGTAAAAAGCTTCCTTTTCATCTTCAGTTGTTATAATACCAGAACCAGGTACTTCTGGAATATCTTCAATTTCAGATTTTTCCTGTTCTTTGTTTTGTTCCAAAGCATTTTCTAGTTTTTTTCTAATATTTTCATTTATAAAAGCTCTAAAAGACATTGACACAATATCTCTAAATTCCTCAAGTCTATTTTGCGTTATTTTTTTATCGTAAACCTCTTTCATTAATAATTTAACAAAGTCATCATCAATATCATCCAGCTGTTTTTTTAAGTACTTTTTTATGCCATTTGAGTATTTCAAAATTTCAGCACTTGATAAAATTACATCAACATCAAAGTTTTTCTTGTGAAATTTTCTAAGTTCCAAAATTTGTGAGTCTGTAATACTAAGCATATTTACTTCCAAAAATGGTTTTGAATCCAGCCTATTTTTTTCATCTAAATCAGTGAAAAATTTATAAATGACCCCATTAGTTAAAATTCCTACTTTAGCATTTGTAACATTAAAGTACCGTGTTAACTGAACATCATGATTTATTAAAAGATCCGACATTGGTTTTGTTTCTATTAATAATTCTATTGTGCCGTTTATAGAAATTGCATAATCTACTTTCTCTCCTTTTTTCTCCCCTATATCACATATAAATTCTGGAATGACTTCAAGAGGATTATATACATCATAACCCAACATTTTTATAAAAGGAACAATTAATGCCATTTTTGTTTGCTCTTCATTGAAATTCATGTTTGAAAATTTTTCTAAACTCTTCACATGATTATCGAAGTTTTCTCTAAATTCCATATCTTCACTCTCCTCATATAAAATATAATATATTATTTTAAGTAAAATCAATAAAATCGTATATTAACATTTTAAAACTACTTATCTTTTTTCAAAATTTTTAATTTTTCCTTTTTAGATGATTTTATATTTTCTCTTGACCAAAATTTTTGTATTTCAAAACCATTATTTTCCAATATATTTAAAATATTTTTACACCTACAAAATTCATGTTTATGTTCTTTCAATGAGCCTTTACCAAATATTTCTGAAAAATGAGAAAATGAACTAGAATATACAATTTCATCCTCTAAATTTTCACATTGACTTACTAAAATTATTTCTTTTATATAATTTGAAGTCTTAAGAATTTCTATATTATTATCGAAAATTTTAAGGTTTATTGTAGAATGTGTTCTTTTAAGAACATCCCCATCAAAAACTATAACTATATTTACTTCTTGTGAAATCTCTCTTATAAAAGCTTTTGACATTTTCTTTGTCAAAAAGTTAAAAGTTTTTATTCTCCCAGAATTTATATATTTATTTTTCAATGCATTTATGATTTTTGCCTCACAAGGTCCTTCAACAAGATAGAAAAAAGTAACTTTCTTACTCATCCTGCACACCTTCTAACAAATCATACAAAGTTCCGGTATCTGGTATTGTATCAAATACATTATTTTCTACATATTTAATAAGTGTTCTATCATTTTTATTTAATAATGATTCTGCTTTTACAACTTTTGTTTCATTTTCATTCTTGCTAAAAAAGAAAAATGAATGCATTGGATAATCCATTTTTAATAAATCTGTATTGTGCGTTGTAAAAAATAATTGTGATTCTTTCCCTATTAATTCTACCATAATATTTAAAATAGTTTTTTCAATCTCAGTATGAACATGTGAGAATTTTTCATCAATATAAAATGGTCTGTCTGGGAAAGATAACATATTACTAATTGCATATGCTATCCCTATTCCTTCACTAGTTCCACTTGAAAGACCATCACGTAATGGTTTTCCATTTTGCATAAGTACATTTCTTCCATTTCCAAAATAAATCAAAAAACCATTTTCGGCATCTTCAACTTTTCTTACATCTTCAATAGAGTTATCTAATGTTTTTAATACTATTTTCAATACTTCTAGATTGTATTTTTCTGTTTCATTTATTTCTGCACTGGGAAAGCAAAAAAACCAACCTAAATTTGTTATATTATCTAATATTTCATAAGAATTATTTACTTTTATTTTTTCTCCATCTTCAGCAGTTATTTCTTGTTCCTTATAATTAGATACTAACTTTAATTTATTTGCGACACTTTCATAAGAATCCTTTTTTCCTAAATTTGAACTTTTCAATACAATATCTAATACTTTTAACTTATCTCCTACATACCATTACCGGTATCGGCTTTACTAATGCTGCCATCATTCTTTCTGAAATTGGTGATATCAGTAAATTTGACAGTGAAGCTAAACTTACTTAATGTAAGGTCTGTTATCTTTAAGTATTTTAAAAATAACTCTGGTCATTTTCTTAGAAACGGCAGCAATAGCCCCTTTGTATGATTTACCTTCACTAC
>JAITVW010000148.1 GCA_031285605.1 Fusobacteriales bacterium
TCTGTTTTCCCTAATTTCAGTAGTCTCTTTATTACACTTATTTTTAATTGATTTACCAGTATTTTTCCTCTTTCATCCGCAATAATATAGAGCTGATATCTTTTACTATCATCTCTCAGAGTATTTATTGATTTTTTAAATAACTTTGTTACTACTTCTATATATCCTTTTCTACCAACTTCTTCTCTTATATGCCCTACTGCCATTCCTCTAAAGCATGATCTTTCATAATCAGCAGCTCTTAGTGATGTCATTACCGTTATCTGCTCTCCTGTTGCTTCATTTGGGTTTATTAGGTACCCAGATAAAAGTTGCAATATTGACTTTACATTCATTCCCATATTTTCCTCCACCATTCCGCCTCTTGATTTTAAAAAAAACAACATCTTAAAAATATTAATTTAATTACAGTTTTACCTATACTTCATATTACTATTTCAAGATATTGCTTTTTTTCCTTTGATTTATTATATAATTCCCTTTGCTTAATGTCAAGGATTTAGTTTATTTATTATGTTTTTTTTATTTGTCTGTCGGCTTCTTTAATTTAAGCATTCCTCTTTTAAATTACAGTCTTGCCAATTCTCACATTCATCATCTTTTATATATATATCGATTCCCATTTTTTTTACCAACCTGATAAAATCCCTATATCTTTTTGCCGGAAAAATGCATATAAAACCAACTCTAAAATTGATTCACAACTCGTTAAAGATTGTAGTCATCTTGAATCTCTATTTTTCTGATAAAAAATATGGTACTGGTATCTACCTCTCCTGTATCATCTGTTATTTCAGGCTCTTTTCCAAAATTTTCCCGCTCTAACTCCTGCTGTCTTCTCTCATTTTCTATTGCAGCATTATTTCTTTCTATTATATCTCCGACTCCTGATGAAAATATCATACTTCCCAATATAAAAACTACTGTTATTTTCTTCTTCACTTTCTCACCCTCCAAAAAAATAAAGCAACCAATAAATGAGATATTTAGTAATTGTAATAAGCATTAATCTAAAATGATACTATGAATATTTCTGTTATATGTTACTTTATATATTTCTATTTAATAATTTTACTTTTCTTAGTTTAATAATTATACATTAATTTATTGTTCTTTGTCAACATTTTCTTATATTATTCATTTTGGATATTTTAATATTTTGATTTGAACTCAAAGTGAAGTTTTTTAATAAATTATATTTCATAAATTTAAAATTAAAAAATAAGAAATTTTATGAAATAGTATATGTATACTCATAGTTACTTTTTTTATTCAATCCTGACTGAAAATCACATCCGACAATTGTGCTTATGAATAAACAGGTTGTATACTATAAATAAAATGAGGGTTCCCTTATGGAAAATACCCTCATTTTTATTTCAAAATTTTTCAATTATTTTATTCTAACTAAAAACATGATAAACTCTCTCTTCTTTTATTTCAGTTTCTCCTCCGTGTCCCGGATAAACTACTGTATCTCCGTCCAGCTTTAATATTTTATTTATAGATTCTCTTAATGCCGAAAGACTGCCTGTGGGAAAATCTGTTCTCCCGTATGTCATTTTGAAAATAGTATCTCCGGAAAATAAGAATTTTCCCTCTCTGTTCAGATAACATACACCGCCTTGAGAATGCCCCGGAGTGGCAATAACTTCAAGTCCGAATACCTTATCTCCTTCATTGACTTCTATTACTTCTACATTTTTGGAAAGTTTAAAATCAAGATCATACCATAAAGATAATGATAACGTAGAATCATATAAGAATTCTATATCTTTTTCCCCTATATAAACAGGTACTTTTTTATAATCAATTATGTCAGGAATCCCTATTATATGGTCATAATGCCCGTGTGTAAGCAATATTCCGGTCAGATTAAGATCATTTTCTTTCATATATGAAATTATTTTCTTCATTTTCAGACTTCCCGGGTCTATCATACAGCAGTTTTTATCTTCGTCGATAACTAAATAAGTATTTCCCTGTGTATCCATATTTACAAAAAGTTTAATCTCCACTATCATCACTCTCTTTCTTGCCGATATATATATCCATTTGAGGAAACGGAATTTCTATATTATGTTCATCAAATTTTATTTTTATTCCTTCATTTAAATCATATTTTACATCAGCATAATCTTCATTCTTTACATATACATATACAACAAAATTTAATGCAGAATCTCCCATTTCATCCAGTCTCGCAACAGGTTCAGGTTTTTTCAGAATCTTAGGATGTCCGGCTATTATTTCATCCAGAATTTTTTTCACCTGACGTATATCGCTTTTATATCCTACTCCATATTTCATATCAAGTCTTCTTACTTTATTTTTTGATAAATTTCTTATTACATTATTTGTAATTATCCCGTTAGGAATAATTACCAGTTCATTCTGAAAATTTTTCATTCTTGTATAGAATAATTCTATTGCTATTATTTCACCGATATATTTCCCGTATTCCACCACATGTCCTACTTTAAAAGGTTTAAACACAAGAATCATCAGTCCGCCGCAAAAATTCCCGAGTGTTTCCTTAAAGGCAAATCCCAGAACAATACTGAGAGCTCCCAGCAATGTTGTTATTGATGAAAGGTCTATACCTAATATATCTATAATTATATAAAATAAAACCACATAATATATAAGTGAGTAAACCGATTTTATAAAACTTGATATACTTCGCTCCACACAAGTTCTTTCCAAAAATCTGTCAACTGCTTTATCAATATAACTTTTTCCGTATTTTCCCACGTAATATACAGTCAATGCTGTTATTATCTTCAAACCGTGTTTTTCAAATATTGCCAAAAGATTATCCGGTGTGAGCTGCTTAATATCAAATTTCATACTCTAATCTCCCATTTATTCTAAACATTAAATCTAAAATACATCACATCTCCGTCATTTACGATGTATTCCTTACCTTCCAGTCTCATTGCCCCTTTTTCTTTTGACCCCTGCCAACCGTTATTCTCGATAAATTTATTATATGATACTACTTCTGCCCTGATAAATCCTCTTTGTATATCTGTATGAATCTCCCCGGCGGAATTTTGTGCATTAGTTCCCTGTCTTACCGTCCATGCTCTTACTTCTTTTTCACCTGCGGTAAAATACGTAATTAATCCCAAAAGCTTGAACCCTGCTCTGATAAGTCTGTTCAGACTTGGTTCTGTTATTCCCAGCTCATCTATAAATTCCTGCCTTTCTTCCTCATCTTCTATTTCTATAAGTTCTGCTTCCACTTTTGCAGAAAAAACAACTACTTCGCTGTCATACTGTTTTGCAAATTCTCTTACTGTTTCTACATATTCATTTGTCCCTTTTGCCAGATCTTCTTCAGATACGTTGGCAGCAAACATCATAGGCTTCTTCGTAAGCAGCTGATATGTCTTCAGAAGTTCTTCTTCACTTTCGCTGAATTCAAAATTTTTCAGCAGTCTGAATTCTTCCAGTTCACTTTTGCACTTTTCCAAAACAGTCAGCAGTGTTTTGGCTTCGGCATTTCCGCCTCTTGCCAGCTTTGTATTCTTCTGCACGGCTCTTTCCACTGTATCTAAATCTGCAAAAATAAGTTCTGCATTGATAGTTTCTATATCTCTTATAGGATCTACCGATCCTTCCACATGTACAATATTAGGATCATCAAAACATCTTACTACCTGACATATTGCAGCCGTATTTCTTATGTTTGTCAAAAACTGGTTTCCCAGTCCTTCACCTTTTGAAGCTCCTTTTACAAGTCCTGCTATATCTATAAACTCTACTGTTGCCCCTAAAGTTCTCTGCGGATTTATTATCTTTGCCAGCTCATCCAGTCTGCTGTCAGGCACACTTACCATACCTATATTTGGTTCTATTGTTGCAAAGGGATAATTTGCCGCTTCAGCATTCTGTGTTTTTGTAATTGCATTAAATAAAGTAGACTTTCCTACATTCGGAAGTCCTACTATTCCTATTCCTATCATTTTATTTATTCTCCTTCTGATATTTAGTTCTGCATAGATACCGGCGGAACCTGTATCTTAATTTAATTAATTTTATTATCACTTTTTACTTTAAGAATCTAACATATTGTTTAGTTCCTCCAGTATCTTTACCAACTGCCATTTTTCTTTGTCAGAAGCCTTAAATAAATACATAAGATCATAGACAGGCAGTATTCTTATTCCTCCCGCATAAGGGAACTCTTTCCCCACAATATCTCTCATATCGTTAAAATCCTCTTTTATAAACTGTCTTGTTACCAGTTCCCCCACTGTTACTATAATTTTTGGATTTACAAGTGCTATCTGTGTAA
>JAITVW010000153.1 GCA_031285605.1 Fusobacteriales bacterium
GGAAAATTTTCAGCCAAAAACTTTAAAAATCCCAAATCCTGAACAATTACAGCATCTATCCCATGCTCATATATTCTTGAAAAATTATATATTGTATTTTCTATCTCTATATTTTTCATTATTGTATTTAATGTAAGAAGTGTTTTTACTCCTCTTGAGTGTGCATAATCTATCCCGTCCAGTATTTCCTGTATACCGAAATTCTTATTATTTCTTCTCGCCCCGAATCCTCTCAGTCCGAAATAAACCTCATCTGCTCCTGCCTTTACCGCTGCCTGCATTTTTTCATAACTTCCTGCCGGTGCTACTATATTCATCCTTATTTCTCTCCTTAATATAACATCATAAATTTTTCCATAAGAAAAACTATTTATATTATAACATAAGAATAAAATATTTACATTATTCAGATTTTTTATTTATCCGGTATCCTGTTCATCTTTAATCTGATATTGCTGAATATTTTATACGGTTACAAAAATACATATTTTTTTAACTATTTACATATCGCAGAAATTTTATTATAATTTATATGGTGATTATATGAAAAAAATAATTATGTTGTTGATGGTACTGCTTTTAGTTTCCTGTGAAAGCATAGATCCTAATTATCAGTGGTATACTCCCAAAGAAGTTATCAGTAAAATGGAACAGCTTAGACCCGGAGATATACTTATTTTGTCAAAAGGCAGCCGTTTCAGGGAAATATGGGGCCATTCCGTTATTCTTAATGATGAAAAAAAAGTCGTGGAATTTCCAGGATATTTTTCCGGCTATCAGGAAGTCCCTCTTTATACATGGTCTGACCTTGAAAGAAAAATTGCTGTTTTCAGGCTAAAAGAAATGAATAATGATCTCAAAACCGAGCTTATGAAAGAGATCAATCTTACCATTAATAAAAAATATGGTATTACTTTTGATAAAAATTTTGATAAAAGACTTTACTGTTCACAATTTGTATATGATGTATTTAAAAAAGCCGGAAAAACTATCGGAAGAGAAATTGATCTGGATTCTAACGACGGCAGCTGGGTAATGCCTTTTGATATTATGAGATCTGATATGCTGGAAAACATCACGCTTGAATGATCATGAAAAACGGAAATTAGTGACAAAGCCTTTTTATTCATATGGTAAACAGCAAAAACAGCCGGTCAATAAAAAAATTAAGCAGTCATAATAATGCTTAATTTTTTTTATTTCCTTTATTTTTCTGCAAGAGCTTTGTGATAAAGCGGCCCTACGAACTTATTCAGCGGGAAGGATTCTTTTAGTGCTTCTGTAATATAATCTTTTGTTGTATTAACAGCATTTTCCATGCTTTCTCCCTTTGCCAGTTCCGCAGTAAGACATGCTGCAAAACTGCATCCTGCACCATGAGTATATGTAGTATCTATTTTTTCAGATTCAAACACTTTGAATTCTTTACCGTCATAAAGAACATCTATTGCTTTATCAGGACTAAATGATTTTCCGCCTTTAATAAGCACATATTCAGGTCCGTATTCATATATTTTTTTTGCTGCTTCTTTCAATTCATCCAGTGTAGTTATCACAGCTGTTCCTGCGAGCTGTGCTGCCTCAAACAAATTAGGCGTTACTACAGTGGCATTGGGAAGCAGATATTTCTGCATAGCTACTGTATTTTCCGGAAATAATGCCTGATCTGTCCCTTTACATATCATAACAGGATCTATTACAACTATCGGTGAATTTACTTTTTTCAAAGTTTCTCCTACATATTCTATTATTTCCACGGTAGGAAGCATTCCGGTTTTCAGTGCATCTGCCCCTACAGCTTCCAATGCTGTTTTTACCTGTGCTTTTATCGTTTCCATATCTATTGGAAATACCTGATGAGCCCAATTTTCAGGATCCATTGTTACTATAACAGTAAGTACGCTCATCCCGTATACTGATCTTTCCTGAAATGTTTTCAGATCTGCCTGTATTCCTGCACCTCCGCTTGTATCAGACCCTGCTATTGTAAGTACTTTTTTTGGATTTGCCATTTTATCATTCCTCCTTGTAATCTAACCTGATATTATTATAACAGATTCAAGGCAGGCAGGCAATATAAAACGGATATGAAATTCATATCCGTCTGTAATTTTTTATATTATCTCAATAATTGTAATTACTTTATTGGAAGAAAGAAGGCGTTTTTTAGTTAATCAAAATACTGCTTTTAATGTTACTCTTCCTTTACGAATAAAAAACTATTTTTCTATATACCGACTGTTAATTTGATAAATAGCTGCAGAAAATTTTTTCTATTAAAATCAAATTTAGTAAAATATTTATAATTGTTTATTCGTAAATTTTAACAAATATGTCTTTTTCTATATTTTATACAATTATACCATTTTTTTATAATCATTTTTTAGTTTTATAAAATTTTAATATTTGTTTTTGTAATCAATATCAATAATAAATTTGATTCTTTTTTATAAAATTTATTATTAAAATATTTTTTTGTAAAAAAATAGTATATATTTATATTTAAAATTTAATCATTATTTTAATTTTTATACGTATAAACATTTATTAACATATATAAAAATGTGCTGAAATTCTATATTAATCATATCTAATTTCTTTTTATATTAAGAAAAAAGAATATATTGAATCCCAAAATTTTAAAATATACAGATATGCTCATAAAAAAAACAGAGACTGACAAGTTATAACTGAAAGTCTCTGTTTCACCAGCAAAATATTTATTTAATAATAAATTTTAAAAAAATATACCTTCTGTAAGAAACTACTTTTTCTTAAAACTGCATGTTGCTATATGATCGTCTATTATACCCACAGCCTGTAAATATGAATAAATAATAGTAGAACCTACAAACTTAAAGCCTCGTTTTTTCATATCCCTGCTTATTTTATCCGAAAGTTCGGTTTTCGCAGGAAGCTCTTTTATTTCTTTCCATTTGTTTACTATCTGTTTATTATTTACAAATCCCCATATATATTTGTCAAATGACTCGAATTCTTCCTGTACTTTTATAAAAGCCTTTGCATTCTCTACTGTCGAATTCACCTTTAGTTTATTCTTTACAATTCCGTCGTTCTTTAACAGTTCATCTATTTTATCCTGTTTATAATCCTTTATTTTATTATAATCAAAATTATCAAAAGCCTTTCTAAAATTCTCCCTTTTACTTAAAATAGTTATCCAGCTTAATCCTGCCTGAAACCCTTCCAAAATAAGCATTTCAAACATATATGAATCATCATGGGACGGTACTCCCCATTCATTATCATGATACTCTCTTTCGGAATCTTTATTTGCCCATCCGCATCTTACCGGTTCTTTCATATAAATCTCCTTTCCGCTGCTGTTTTTTTGCAGTATAAAGTTAAAATAACGTTTCTTTTATTCCGTTGCTTTTATATGCTCTTATTATATCATGCATTTCATAAAGAAGTCCGTATTTTTTACACTCTGCCTTAAAAAAACTATACATGTCCCTCATATTAAATATATTACAAAAATATTTATTCCCGTATATGCGTATGTACCTGCTTTTTAATCCGGGAAAATGCTCGTCCAGCTTTTTGAAATAATATGTTCTCTGATTTTGCCGTAAAGTCACTCCTCCGCCAAAAAACACAAATTTTGCCCCGCTTTCATAAGAAAGTCTGATAACATCGGAAATATTCTGTATACTATCTGTTATGAAAGGAAGGACGGGCATCAGCAGAATACCCGTAAATATTCCTATATCCGAAAGTTTTTTTAATGCTTCAAATCTCTTTGAGCTTACTGCAACATTAGGTTCTATTTTTCTCGCCGTTTCATCATCTGCAGTAGTTACTGTCATCTTTATACATATAGGTGAAAATATTGAAATTTTCCCTAAAATATCATAATCACGT
>JAITVW010000275.1 GCA_031285605.1 Fusobacteriales bacterium
GATTTTTCTTAGTTTAACAATTATACATTAATTTACTGATCTTTGTCAATATTTTATTATATAACTTCTTTCAAATATTTTAACAATTTGGTGTGAACTCAAAGTGAAGTTTTTTAATATTATAAAAAAATAAGTGTAAATGTTTAAGTATTTTTTGAATACTTTCATAATTACACTTTATGGTACTAAAAATTGACCAGTTTTTTTAATCAAAAGGCTAAAATTAAGCAGGTCAATTCTCTCATGATTTAAATTAAGGGGTTGTATCAAAAATTTTTAATTTTGATACCAGCCCCTTTTATATTGATTTTATACATTTTCACTAAGAGTTGCAGTTCCTATTTTACCGTCTTCTTCTACAGACTTTTCTATTTCATTTTCTGCTTTATTTAATTTTGTAACAATATTAGATGAATTATCATCTTTTTCTATTTCTTCCACAGGTTTTCCTGTAATTACTGCTCTTACTTCAGCTCCTGTTATTGTTTCTTTTTTCAGAAGAAGTTCTGCAACCTGATCTAATTTATCTCTGTTTTCTCTTAATAAATTTAAAGTATTTTCATACTCTCTTTTTACGAGATTTCTTACTTCCATATCTATTTCTCTGGCTGTTTCATCACTCATTCCATTTCCGAACATAAATTCCCCGTCATTAAGCGGTTCTAAATTTACAGGTCCTAATTCTTTACTCATACCTACTTTTGTTACATAAGCTTTAGCAAGATTTGTAACATGTTTTATATCTGAGTATGCTCCTGTACTTACATCGTCCAGTACAAGCTCTTCCGAAGCTCTTCCTCCCAGTGATACCCTCATACTTGCTATTATTTCCTTACTGCCTGTAACAAGTTTTTCTTCAGGAAGAGGCATCATAAATCCTCCTGCACTTCCTCTTGGAATTATAGTCACTTTATGTACAGGATCAGCATTTGGTGTCAGTTCTGTTACCAGAGCATGTCCTGCTTCATGATATGCAAGCAGTCTTTTTTCTTCAGGCTTTATTATCTTAGATTTCTGCCCGAGACCCATTCCGATTTTATCTACAGCTTCATCAAGGTCACCCATGTTTATTATATCTCTTCCCTCTCTTGCAGCAAGGATTGCAGCTTCATTAAGAAGATTTTCAAGATCAGCACCTACGAATCCCGGAGTTATTTTTGCTATATCCTCTAATTTTACATCATCAGCCAGTTTTTTATTTTTCGCATGAACCTCAAGAATAGCTATTCTTCCCTGTACATCCGGTGCATCTACGCTGATTCTTCTGTCGAATCTTCCTGCTCTTAATAATGCAGGGTCTAATACATCTTCTCTGTTTGTTGCAGCTACTACTATGATTTTTTCATCAGTTTCAAATCCGTCCATTTCTACAAGCAGCTGATTCAGTGTCTGTTCTCTTTCATCATTTCCGCCGTGTTTCCCTGTTCCTCTTTTACGTCCCACAGCATCAATCTCATCTATGAATATAATTGCCGGTTTGCTCTTCTTAGCTTTTTCAAATAAATCCCTTACTCTTGAAGCCCCGACCCCCACGAACATTTCTACGAATTCAGAACCTGATATGCTGAAGAATGAAGCTCCCGATTCACCTGCTACTGCTTTGGCAAGTAATGTTTTTCCCGTTCCCGGACGTCCCAGAAGCAGAACTCCTTTCGGCACTCTTGCTCCTGCTTTGGTAAATTTTTCAGGATTTCTTAAAAATTCCACAATTTCTTTCAGTTCTTCCTTAGCCTCATCTACTCCCGCTACATCATCAAATTTTACTTTAGATATATTTTCTTTTTTATTTGTTTTCGTTTTCCCAAAGTTAAATATCTGACCGGGTCCGCCCTGACCATTTGACATTTTTTTGCTAAGATAAACAAATGCACCTATTATTATGACAAACGGTAAAAAGTTAAATACCAGAGGCCAAAAATAATTCGGTCCTGTAGGCTGCTGTACTTTCAGGTTAATATTTTTTGATTCTATTACACCCATCAGATTAGCATCTTCTCCTATTCTGTCAGTAATTTTTCTTGCTTTATAGATTACATCTTTATTATTTTCTTTTAATTTTGTTATTATGAAATCGTCTTTTTCTTCTACTTCCTGTATTTGTCCGTCTTTAATTTTATTAATAAATTCAGTATACTGTATCTCTTTTACATTTTGCATTGAAGTATTCAGCTTGTCAGTAAGATTCGGTGCAGTAGTCAAAACCAGAATAAGCAGTACCATACCCAGAATAAACGGAAGCTTGCCGTAAGGAGGCTTCTGATTATTGTTATTGTTTTTGTTATTCTGTTCCCTCCTTTGTTTTTTCAGCTCTTCGAGTCTTTTTGATATGTCATCTTTTTTATTATTATTATTTTGCATTTTTCCTCCTAATAATTAATTTCATCTGTTCTTTTTTAACGGCATTTCTGCTTAGTTCTAATTTCCCTGATATTTTTATATCGCCTATTGCAGCTATTTCATTATCTAATTCAATTACAGGGATTTTCTCCCTCTCTTTTTTTTCAATTTTTTCATCAATTAATATCTTTTTTATTTTTTTATATCCCAGATTTTTCAGATATATTCTGTCTCCCTCTTTTCTGCTTCGCACTTTTATATTTGTTTTATCCCCGAGAAAAATTATCCTGCCGTTTTCCCAAGAACCCTCTTTTATATCTCTTTTTGTTACCTCAAGCAGATAATCTCCCCATTCTGACATCATTCCTTCTTCCAGTATAAGCTCTTCCGGAAGAGGTACATATTCATTTTGAAAAATCACCTCTAGTTTATCATAATTTTTGTAAAGTATAAAGCTATTTCCTAAATTTATTTCTTT